>NZ_JBEOZU010000008.1:0-175727 GCF_040298185.1 Streptomyces sp. NPDC001634
GGCAGCGACCTGGCGTCCACCGGCTCCTCGGACGTGGCCGTGTGGTCGGCCGCGGCCGGCGTCACCGCCGTCGCGGGCGGACTGCTGCTGCTGCGCCGCCGCGGACGCACCGAGCGCGACAACGCCTGACGCGCGGGCCCGGCGGCCGGCCGTATCCGGGCCGCCGGGCCGGTCGCCGTGCAGGCGTCGCCGACGCCTGCACGGGACACGCCATAACGGTCTGCGATCGCGAATGTTCCCTCTGTAACACCTTGCTGGTGCTGGCCGACACGCGCCGCAGATGTCATTCACGCACGTGAAGTGGGGACCTGTCCTTCCCGGGATGCGCGCGGCATCATCTCATTGAAAGGTGATGTGAAGGGGTGGTGTCCCGCCACCGTTACGACAAGCGGGTGCCACCACTGCGGACCGAATCGCGGAGGAGACATCATGCCGACGTCCGAACCTGAAGCGTCACGTCTGCCGTCCGATGACCGGGCCACGCCGGATGCCCTGCTGCATACGGCTCCGGCCACGGAGGCCTCACCGGAGGATCTGGTCCTCGCCTCGGGCAAGGACATCACCCCCAAGACCCTCGCGTGGGCAGAGCGCAAGCTCGCGTCGGAGGGGCGGGCCGCGCTCGACAAGCTGCTGCCTTAGGCGCACCTGTCCCGTCTTCTGCGCCCGGCGGCGATCAGTCCTGCCCGCGCCGAAGCCGTGACCATCGACGCATCGGCGGGGAAGTGCGGGAGACAAGGGATCATGACCCACCTCGGCTCGGGGCCCGTGACGTGGGCAGACCATACTGGGAACCGCCCGCCGTCCCCGTCTCCGCAGAGTGACCCATGGCCAAGTCTCCCAACGTCCCTGTCAAGGCTCCCGACACCGTGTGGCTGGCCCGCGGGCGCCATGTCGGGCCGGCCGCCGAGGAGGCCGTCCGGCAACGTCTGCGGGAGCTGAAGAGCAGCGCGGTCATCCAGGACCATCTCGAGTTCGACGGTCCCGCGGACGGTGAGGGCGACCGCGCCTTCGAAGCGCGCTGGCTGGTCGCCGGCGACGTCGTCGTGCGGGCCCGCCTCGACATCGGGGCGCCCCAGGGCAAGGACGAGGCGCGGGACTGGGTGCTGGTGGCGGAGGCGGACCGGCCCTGGGCCATGGACTGGCCGTCTCCCGCCACGATGTTCTGGCCCGAGGACACGGACGTCCCCTGGGACCACGACATCGTTCCGGGACTCCGCTTCCGCGAGATCAACCCACTCCCCTCGGACGACAGGGCGCTTCGGCGTCTGCTCAAGGAGTGCACGCGCCGCTCGTGGAGCATCCATGTGGTCGTCCACGAGGCGATGACGACCGATGAGCGCGGGCGACGTCCCCTGGCCGGGTTGTTGCCGCCCGGCCTGCGGCACCGCATCGTCGAGCACCGGGCCGCACCCGACCAGTTCCAGGTCGTCAACTGGGCGCTCTACGACCTCGGGGTGCGGGTACCGCGGGGCGGTGCGGTCGTGCTGCCCTCCCCGGTGGCCACGCCCGGTGGGGACGACGACTGCAGCGTACGGAGCGTGTTCCTCGACGGTTCGGAACCCACAGAACTCATCGACACCGTACGGCGCTGTGCCGGGCTGCCCAGGCCGCTGCCCGACGGGGGCGAGGAGGCCCTGACCCAGCTGCGCGAGCAGTGGCATCTGATGACCATGGAGGAGGAACTGGCCCAGGCGCGCCGTCTCGTGGCCGCGTACTCCGAGGCCCTCGACGCCATGACCAAGTCGCGGGATCTGTACCGGGAGGCCGCCGAGCTCGCCCATGAGGCACTGGAGGCCTACCGGCAGTCCTTCGGCGCGCTGCCGTCGCCCCAGCAGGAGCCGCGCAAGCGGGAGGGTTTCTCCTTGCGTGCCCTGACCAAACCCCTGGAACGCGTACGGGACAGCGCGAAGCTGCGCCGCCCGACGGACGTCGAGGAAGGCGCGCGCCGCACGACGGACTCGGACGAAGAGACCTCCGAAGCCAAGGGATGACGGACAGGGCCTACGGGCGCAGGCCGTCGATGTTCATGTTCAGGTGGCGTGGGCCGCGCAGCACCGCGTTCTGCCGGTAGGGCGGTGGGTCCTCGACCAGGCTGGGGTTGTCGAGCCTGCGGGCCAGTTCGGTCAGTGCGATCTGTGCCTCGAGCCGGGCCAGCGGCGCCCCGAAACAGCTGTGGATACCGCTGCCGAAGCCGAGATGCTGGATGTCCCCCCGGTCCGGGTCGAACCGGTCGGGATCCGTGAAGCGCTCCGGGTCCCTGTTGCCCGCGGCCAGGACGAGCCAGATCTTCGAGCCCTTCGGAACCGTGATCCCGCGTACCTCGATGTCCGCGATGCAGGTCCGCTGCGGCACGAGCTGTACGGGAGGCTCGTAGCGCAGCAGTTCCTCGACGATGTTGACGGACAGGCCCGGGTCGTCGCGCAGCCTCTGCAGGAACTCCGGGTTTCGCAGCAGGGTGAGCATGCCGTTGGTGATCAGGTTGACCGTGGTCTCATGGCCGGCGATCAGCAGCAGCACCGCGGTGCTGAGCACCTCCATCGTCGTCATGGGACCGTCCGGGCCGTGGCTGGTCACCAGCTCGGACAGCATGTCGTCACGGGGTTCCTTGCTCCGTTGTTCGACCAGCCCGGCCAGGTACATGCCCAGCTGCATCCGTGCCTCCTGCGCGGCACGCTTGCGCTCGGCGTCGTTCTCGCCCGTGTCCGGATCCAGGCTTGCGACGATCGGGTCGACCCAGGAGCGGAAGCGCGGCTCGTCCTCGCGCGGGACACCGAGCAGCCGGCAGATCACGGTCACCGGGAAGGGGTAGGCGAACTGGTCGACCAGGTCGATCTGCTGCGCGCCCCCGAGGCCGTCGAGCAGGCCGGAGACGATCTCGTGGAGTTCGCCGCGCATGGAGTCGAGACGGCGGGGGCAGTGCGGCGGGCCGAAGGAACGGTTGGCGATCCTGCGCAGCCGGTCGTGCTCCGGAGGATCGAGCCGGATGAAGCTCGGCGGCAGCCCCGTCGCCTCCGGGCCCCCCATTTCATCGGCGCCCGCAGCGGCGAGGTTCGCGGCGTCGGAGCTGATCCGCGGATCGTGGAGCAGACCGAGGATGTCCCAGTAGGAACTGATGAGGTACGGCCCCCCGTCCTCCTCGTGCAGCACCGGGGTTTTGCGGAGCTCCTCGTACAGCGGATAGGGGTTGGCGCGGTTGGCGTAATCGGTGATCCGGCGCAGGAGCGAGGCTTGCGTCATGAGGAGTCCTTGGGCGTGGAAGGTCCGTGGGGGCGTCGATGCGGGGTGCCGGGCCGGCCGGCGGTCAGTGGTGGGCCGGGGTGAAGACCAGACGCTGGTCGGCCGGCGAATAACCGCTGAGGGTCACTGTCGGACCATGGGTCGGCAGGGACGGGTCGGGGAAGTCGGCCGGAACCGGCCGCCTGCCCTCGGGACGGCGGTCCACCGTCGCGAACTCCAGCGGGAAGGGCGCTGCCGTCTGGATCAGCTGCTGGTAGAACTGCAGCCATCGCGTGTTGTCGAAGCTCACGGCGGCGATGACGCGGCCCTGATAGCCGTACGCACCGACGAACCGGCGCTCGGCGAGCGACCCCTGCGTGATCATGAGCTCCTCGCCCATGGACGGGACTCCGACCGATTTGATGTTCACGCCGAACTGCGACGACCAGAAGGCGGGCACCCACATGTGCGGGCGGCGCTCGGCACTGGGGCTGACCATGTTGTGGGCGGCGATCTCGGCCTGGGTGACGGCGTTGCCCCAGTGTTCGAGGGAAAGGAACTGGTAGCCGAACAGCGGGTGCGGGGACCGTGCGACATCGCCGGCGACGAAGATGTCGTCGGTGACGATGCCCCGGAAGTCGAAGGCCCGGCAGCCCGCGTCGCAGGCGATGCCCCGGGGGCCCGCGCCGAGCCCGGATCCTGCCAGCCATTCGGTGTTGCGGGTCGCGCCGAGCGATACCACCACGACATCGGTCTCGATGCTGCCCCCGTCCGACAGATGGGCGACCCGCACCCGGCCCGCCGTGTCGCCCTCCAGGGCCGTGACCATGACGCCGGTGCGCAGGTCCACACCGTTCTCGCGGTGCAACTCCGCCGCCACCGCGCCGATCACCCCGCCGAGGGCGCCCACCAGAGGCGCGTCCGCGCGTTCGGCCACGGTGACCGCGATGCCCTGCTCCCGGCAGGCGGAGGCGATCTCCGAACCCGTGAAGCCGGCGCCGATGACCAGCACACGGCGCGGAGAGGCCTTCAGGCGCCGGTGGAGGGCGACGGCGTCGTCGCGGGTACGCAGCACGAAGACCCCGTCCAGCTGGGCCTCCGCCTCCTTCGGCCAGGGCCTGGCGCGTACGCCGGTCGCGATCAGCAGCCGGTCGTACTCCACCTCGTCCCCGTCGGCGAGCCGCACCCGTTTGGCCGCAATATCGAGACCGGTCGCCGCGACACCGAGGCGCCACTTCGCGTCGGTCTCCCGGCGCCGGGGCAGCTCGGTGTGGTGCGGGGACGCCTTGTCCATCAGAACCGCCTTGGACAACGGCGGCCGGTCGTACGGCTCGTAGGGCTCGTCACCGATCATGGTGAGCGAACCGGTGAAGCCCTCGGCGCGCAGTGTCTCGGCGGCCCGCAGTCCCGCCAGCGAGGCTCCCACGATCACGATGCGGCCCTCGCGCCGCAGCCATTCCACGAATTCCTCAGTGGGCATCGGATGCCCCGTGTCCGGGCGCCGCGGAGGGGTCGCCCACGTGGTCCCGTCCGTCGGCCATGATCGCCTGCACCGGGCAGGCCGCGACAGCGCGCGCCAGCTTCTCCCGTTGCTCCGCCTCGGGGCTCGGGTTGTAGACGAGAGACTCCTCGCCGTGCATGGCGAACACATCCGGCGCGAGAAACGCGCACTGCGCGTATCCCTGGCATTTGTTGAGATCGACGACAAGCCTCATCAACGCTCCGCCCTTTCGGCGGCCAGGTCCGCCGGGCACCCCGCGTTGGGCGGACCCTCGGACGGCGGTCATCTCCCCCACCCCAGCATCGGAGACCGGGCGCGACCCGCGCTCGCCGAGCCGCGCCAAAGGGGTGACCGGCCGCAGGGCCCCACCCGGCCCCTGGTCATGGCGCAGTCGCGGAGCCGGGCCGGGGGCGGCGGCCCGCCGCGAGGATGTGGGCGCCGACGATCAGGGACCACGCCGGGAACACCAGCTCCGACCAGGGCAGCCTCGTCGAGACGAAGAGCAGCGTCAGCGTGGTGAGAAAACCCAGCAGGGTGAGCCATCGCGGCATGACCTTGAGGCGGTGCCCCATCACCGACATGGAACAGGTGAAGACCGCCGCCATCCGCATCGCGTAGCCGATCATCAGCGTGTAGGCGAAGTGGCGGCCGAAGTCCCAGGTAGGCAGGACGGGAACGCTGCCGGACGAGTCCCCGGTGGCGAGCACGGCCGCAGCCGCCGCGGCCGCCCCGTACATCGTGGCGACGAAGACCAGTCCGCTGCCGAGGAAGACGGTGGCGAAGAACTTGTCCTCGGCGTCCCCGACATGGGCCCGGATGGCGCCGACGAACCACAGGAAGAAGATGCCGGCGAACGGGATCAGCGCGAGCGCCGCCCGCAGCGCACTGCGCTGTGTGGAATCGGTGAGCCCTCGGGGGGTGACCGCGGCCGCGCCCTGGGGAATCCCCAGCCGGATCAGGACGATGGCCGCCGCGAGCAGCAGCGCGAAGACGACGCCCGCGAGTCCGGCAGCCCGGGGGGTCTCCAGTACCTGCCTCGGCCCCGTGCTCTGCATGCGCGGCTCACTTCCTCTGCGGCGGTCCCCGGCACCAGAAAGCCGCTGCCCACGGGACACCGCCACCGGGAGGCCGCCGAACGGCAGACCGGTTCCGCCGCCGTCCCGCGTACGCCCCGGTCACCGGCGGCAGACCGCTGAGCTACCGCGCCGGGCCGACGAAGAGCGGTACGGGCACGGCGGCGGCCAGGGTCCGGTAGCCGGCCGGGTTGAGGTGCAGCCAGTCCCCGACTTGGAGGACGGGGTTGAGGCGCCGGGGGTCGTCCGGGTCGCGGACCGCCCCGTCGAAGTCGAGGACCGCGTCGAAGCGGCCGCTGGTGCGGATCCAGTGGTTGACCGTCTGCCGGGTCGCCTCGCGCAGGCCGCCCGCGTCGTCGTACGGGGCGTTGCCGCCGAAGGGCAGCAGGGTGGCGCCGTACACGTGGATGCCCTGGGCGTGGGCGCGGACGACGATCTGTTCGTAGGCGGCGATCAGGTCGGCGGCGACGGTGCGTTGGGCGTCCGGGGTGGCCGCGGCGGTGCCGATGTCGTTGATGCCCTCGAAGACGATCAGCCGGTTGACGCCGCTGTGGGCGAGGATGTCGCGGTCGAGGCGGGCGAGGGCGTTGGGGCCGAGGCCGTCGTTGAGGACACGGTTGCCCCCTGCGGCCTGGTTGAGCATCGCGACGTCCTTCGTGGCGGGGTGGGACCGGAGGCGGTCGTAGAGCTGGTCGGGCCAGCGGTTGTTGGCGTTGGTGGTGGAGCCGCGGCCGTCGGTGAGGGAGTCGCCGAGGAGCGCGGTCGCCGTGGCGGGGTGGTCGGGAAGGACTTCGACGTCACTGAGCAGGTACCAGTGGTCGACCGGGGCGGAACCGGGCAGGTCGTTGTCGCCCGTGTGGTCGCCCGTCGTGAGGTAGGAGGTGGTGCGGGAGCCCGGGTGGGAGGTGAGGGCGAGGGACGCCTGGCCCGTGGCCAGGTAGGCCGTGACCGTCAGGTTGGAACCGGGCCGCAGGTCGAAGTCCAGGGGGTCGGAGACCATCTGGGCTCCCACCGGCACCGTGACCGGCTCCCGTCCGGCGAACATCACGGGACGCGTCGTACCGGGCTCGGCCGTGCTGACGCCCGCCCGGCCGTCGAGCGGCAGGGCCACGGCCACCCTGGTGAGCGTCAGGGGCGTCGTGCCGAAGGCGTTCGAGAAGCGGAGCCGGATGCGGGCGCCCCCGGCGGTGACGCGGACCGTCTGCCGCAGGGTGGTGTCGACGAGTACGGAATCCTTCCCGGTGAAGGGCGCGGGCGGCATGTTGCCGGGCTCGGTGAGCTGCGGCATCGCCGTCCAGGTGTTGACCCAGCCGTGGTCCGCCGGGGCCGTGGTGACGGTGGTGCCGGTGTGTCGCTCGGCGGCGCCCACCACGGTCGAGGTGGTGACGAGGGAGAGTGCGAGGGCGCCGACGGCGAGCAGGCGGGTGAACGGTGCTCTGGTCCACGGCTTCACGCTTCGCAGCGGATTCACGCTTCTCAGCGGTTTCACGAGCGGGTGCCTTCCTCTGGGGGTGACGGAGGGTCGGACGCGCGTGTCGCAAGGCAACTCGGCACGCCCGCCCCACGCGTGCCAGTGCCGGTGGATCACTTGGCCGTGCAGGGCGTGCCGTTGAGGGTGCAGGCGGCCGGCGCGGCGGCGTTGCCGTCGCTCAGTGGAACGGCCAATCGTGGCATGAACATGTCCTCCATGGAAGCGCTCCCACCTCACAGGACGGAACGACTCGAGGCCCGCCCGAGGGGCAGCACGGGCCCCTGCCGCACGCCTGCATACCGTCCAGTAATATCAGCGCCGTCAGATCCCGAAGGAGGATCCGTGTCGCGCTCGAAACGCTCACCCCTGTTGCTCGCGGGCCTGTTGGCCACCGCGGGCGTCGGCCACTTCCTCACACCGAGGCAGTTCGACGCGATCGTGCCGCGCGCCCTGCCGGGGAGGGCCCGGAACTGGACCTACGCGAGCGGCGCCGTCGAACTGGCGCTGGCGGCCGGGGTGGCGCTGCCGCGCACACGTCGCGTTGCCGCTCAGGCGGCCGCCGCCTTCTTCGTCGGCGTCCTCCCTGCCAACATCCAGATGGCCGTGGACTGGCGTCACCGCCCGGAGCCGCTGAGGACCGCCGCGCTGGCCCGGCTTCCGCTGCAGGTGCCGCTCGTGCTGTGGGCACGCGGCATCGCCAAGGGCGAGGAGGCCCAGGCATGACCGATCGCATCGAAGTGGGCACCAAGGTCGAGGACTTCGCACTGCCGGACGAGACCGGCACGGTACGACGGCTGTCCGAAATCCTCGCCGAGGGGCCGGTCGTGCTGTTCTTCTACCCGGCGGCTCTCTCCCCGGGCTGCACCGCAGAGGCGTGCCACTTCCGGGATCTGGCCGCCGAGTTCGCGGCCGTGGGCGCACGGCCGGTCGGCATCAGCGGCGATCGGGTCGACCGCCAGCAGGAGTTCGCCGGCCGCCACACGCTCGGCTTCCCCCTGCTCTCGGACGAGGACGGGACGATCCGGGAGCGGTTCGGCGTCAAGCGCGGGTTCTCCATCGCCCCCACCAAGCGCGTCACCTTCGTCATCGGCGAGGACCGCACCGTCCTGGAGGTGGTGCGCACCGAACTGCGGATGAACGCACACGCCGACCGGGCGCTGGCCGCACTGCGCGCCCACAAGAGCTGACCACGGACGGCAGGCCCGCCGACCGCACGCCTCGTCGAGAAGCCGCCGACCGCACCACCTCGTCGAGAAGCCCACAGACCGCACCCCCTCATGGAGAGGCCCGGACCGTTGCCAACGGTCCGGGCCTCTTCGTGTCCGGCGTCCACGTCCCGGGCGTTCCGCCGCGCAGAGAGCCCTTGCCGTTTACAGGAGCTGACCGAACGAGGTCTGCGCAAGGCGTTGACCAGAAAGCGCTTACCCTCTACGTTCCGTTCAGCAGCGTGACCCGACTGCCGTACCCCATATACGAGACGGCAGACATCGAAGCACGCACGGCCTGGGGAAGTGCACTCCCCGGAGCGTTGCGCGACTCCGGACCAACGACGCTGCACGCGCGCGGAGTTCGACATGGCGTACGTCATTCATACAGCTGACCCCACGGAACTCTCCCGAAGGGACACACCCGCATGCGTACCGACCCCCCACGTACACATTCGCGAAGAGGCGTTCTCATGGCGGCCGCCTCCGTCGCCCTCGCCGTCACCGCCGGCCTCGCCCTGCCGCAGTCGGCCGGTGCCGCGGAGACCGCCCCGGTCGGCTTCGGCGCCGGGACGACCGGCGGCGGGAGCGCCTCCGCCGTCACCGTCTCCACCCTCGCCGCCTTCAAGTCCGCCGTCACGGGCAGCACTGCCAAGGTCGTCAAGGTCAACGGCCTGATCTCGCTCAGCGGTCAGGTGGACGTCGGCGCCAACACCACGATCCTGGGCGTCGGTTCGTCGTCCGGGTTCACCGGCGGCGGGCTACGGCTGAAGAAGGTGTCCAACGTCGTCATCCGCAATCTGAACATCAGCAAGGCCGTCGGCACGGACGCCATCACCGTGCAGGCCTCGACAAAGGTGTGGATCGACCACAACGCGCTCTCGTCCGACCGCGACCACGGCAAGGACTACTACGACGGCCTGGTCGACATCACGCACGGCTCCGACTTCGTCACCGTGTCCTGGAACACCTTCAAGAACCACTACAAGGGCTCGCTGGTGGGCCACAGCGACAACAACGCGAGCGAGGACACCGGGCATCTGCGGGTGACGTACCACCACAACTACTTCAGCAACGTCAACTCGCGCATCCCGAGCCTGCGTTTCGGCACGGGGCACTTCTACAACAACTACGTCGTCGGGGCCGAGACCGCCGTGCACTCGCGCATGGGCGCCCAGATGCTCGTCGAGAACAACGTCTTCCGGAGCACCCAGGTCGCCGTCACGACCAACCGGGACAGCGACAAGGACGGCTACGCCAACCTGACCGGCAACGACCTCGGCGGCGCCACGACGGAGATCTCCCAGGTGGGCACGTTCACCAAGCCGCCCTACAGCTACACCGCCGAGCCCGCCTCCTCCGTCATCACCTCGGTGACGTCCGGCGCGGGCACCGGAAAGCTCTGCCCCCCACGGTGCAACAAAGGAGTCGGTTCATGACTTCACCCGTACGTTCACACGCGCGCCGGCGCCCCCTCACCGGCACGCTGGCCGCGCTCGGCCTCACCTGTACCACGCTCCTGGCGAGCGGCATGTCCGGCACCGCCCACGCGGCAGCCGCCTGGCCGACGCCCACGAAGAGCGTGCCGGTCAGCAAGACCATCCCCGTGTCGGGCACATACGACGGCAAGCTGCAGCGGTTCTACGGCAGCGGCGACCTCGGTGACGGCGGACAGTCCGAGAACCAGTCCCCCATCTTCAACCTCTCGGACGGGGCGGTCCTCAAGAACGTGATCATCGGCGCCCCCGGAGCCGACGGCATCCACTGCCTGGGCAGCTGCACGCTGCAGAACGTGTGGTGGGAGGACGTCGGTGAGGACGCGGCCACGTTCAAGGGCACGTCGTCGTCGGCGACGTACCTGGTGACCGGTGGTGGCGCGAAGTCGGCCTCGGACAAGGTGTTCCAGTTCAACGGCGCCGGCAGGCTGACCGTGACCGGCTTCCAGGTCCAGAACTTCGGCAAGCTCGTGCGCTCGTGCGGCAACTGCAAGACCCAGTACAAGCGCACCGTCGTGGTGAGCGACATCGATGCGACGGCTCCCGGCAAGGCGATCGTCGGCATCAACCAGAACTACGGCGACACCGCGACCCTCTCCAGGATCCGCATCCACGGTGACAGCAGCAAGAAGATCAAGCCGTGCGTGCGCTACCAGGGCAACAACACGGGCAAGGAGCCGAAAGAGCTCGGCAGCGGCCCGGACGGCACCTACTGCAAGTACACCACGTCCGACATCAGCTACAGCTGAGCGGCACCGGCGGCGGTACGGGGCACTCTGCGGGGTGACCCGTACCGCCGTGACACGTTCGGAACACCCGGGGACCGAGGCGTCCCGCGGCGGTCAGGCGGCTGCGCGCGTGAGGCGGAGGGTGGCGGTGACCGTGGTCAGGCCGCGCATCATGCCCATCTGGTTCCAGCCCATGCCGAACTGCTCACGGTCCACGGTGAACTCCGCCTCCAGCGTGACCGCGTCCGCGTCGGCCTGCGCGATGCGCGCGGTGAAGGTCTGGGGCCGGCTGATCCCCCGCACGGTCAGCTGACCGGTGATCCGGGCGGTGTCGCCCGACTGAACCTCGGCGCTGCGCACCACGAAGGTGATCTCGGGGTGGCGGTCCACGTCGAAGAAGTCGGCCGAGCGCAGGTGCTCGTCACGCTTGGCGCTCTTGGTGTCGAGGGAGGAGGCGTCCAGGGTGATGGTGCCGTGGGCGGTGCCGTCGGGCTTGACCTCTCCCTGGCCGCTCAGAGCGGTGAAGGAGCCCTTGACCGTGACCAGGCCCCACATCGTCTTGTGCCGCACAGCGACGGTGGAGGCAGTCCGGTCGAGCTGCCACAGTCCGGTTTCGACGGCAACGGTCATGAGAGTTCTCCTGGCGGAAGAGCGGGTGAGGAAGGGGGCACGGGGATGACAAGGTCACCCACAAGCACATGGGGTCATCCAAAATTGGATGACCCCAAGCTACCCGCTTCTCCAAATTTGAACAACCCGCTCATCCAAAAATGGACGACATGGACCGCGCGCTCCGCCCGACAGCGGATCCGGAGCGCCCCAGTCAGTACCCGGGGAAGACCAGTCGCAGCTCGTCCAGCGTGAGGGCGTCGCCGGTGAGCGACACATCGCCGGGCGTGTGCTCCGGGGCATGGCGGCCCGCGACCAGCCGCAGCCACCACTCGGCGGGCGCGGCGAGGACGGCGTCGGGCACGGCCGGCTCCTCGTCGGTGATCGCGACCGCATCACCCAGATCGAGCCCGAAGGAGCGGTCGGGGGCGGTGAGCCGGATTGCGAGCCGGAGGTGACGGCCGTCGAGGGCGTCGGTCCTCCCGACGAAGCCGATGAGCATGCCGACCGGGTCGAGCAGCGGTCCGACCGCGGCGGAAGCCAGGGCGGCCGCCGGGTCGAACGTGACCTCCACGTCCCAGGTGTGGAGGGTGAACTCGGAAAGCCGCAGCCCCGCGGCGGTGGCGACGTCCACCGGAGCGGGGAGGAAGCCGAGGTCGATCCGCAGCTCCTTCCGAGTCTCGGCATCGAGTGCTTCGTACCGGCTGACGAGCGCCTCGTTGGCGGGCCCGAAGCCCTCGGCCCGCTCAGCGGGGCTCATCGCGTCCCAGCGCGCCCAGACCGACTTGTTGAAGTCGCTGTCCGCCGGTCCACCGCCGGACAATGCGCGGTCGAGCGCGGCCAGGGCGATCTCCGCGCCGCTGCCCATGTGGCTGAGCACCTGCGACACGTCCCATTCCGATGCCCCGGACGTCCGGGTGAGGTCCTCCGGGCCGAGCCCGCGCACCACCTCGCTCAGCTGGTCGTGCCCACTGCGCAGGGCCTCGATGATCTGGTCGGCACGATCGGTCATGGTCAGCCTCCGAAAAAGGAAAGGCGGGAGCGCACGCGTCCCGCAGTGGCTCAACTTCCTCGGACACTACGGCACTTGGAATACGAACGAGAGAAGGGCGGCCCGCTGCGCCCGCGGACCGCGCCGCGGCGCGCGCCCGCACCCGGCGGTCTGGAGCGAGCGTTCGGAGAACCCCGTCATGCAGCCGTCGATGACCGTCTCCACCGGCCGCTGGACGCGGGCGGCAGCGCCCGGCGTCACAAAGAGCGGGAAGCAGCGGTCGACGGTCGGATGGGCGTACGGCATTCCCGGCGCCCGGGTGCGGAACGCGGCGAGTTCGTCCATGGCCGCAGTCGCGGCTGATGCAGAGTGCCTGGAGCTGCCCGTCCTCAGCGGTCCATGCGCCCTGGGCGCGGGCCCGTGCCGGCTGCTTCGGCCAGGAACGCGTACGCGCCAGCCGGGACCTGCGGGTCGGGGAGGGAGCCCTCCCGCCACCGGCTCCGGTGCGAAGAAGCCGGTGGCGGAGGCGTGCGGGTGGTGCCTCAGGACGCGGGGCACTCCTTCCAGGCCAGGTGGTAGACGGTGCTGATGTCACCGTCCGTCGAGTCCATGGTCATGAAGCTCGTGCTGCCGGGCGCCGACGTGCCGGCATTGACACGGAGCTCGGTGTTGATGTTGAAATTCCGCTGCACACCGCAGGGCGCCCAGACCAGCTGAGCCCAGTCCGTCTTGTCCGTCGCCTGCCAGTTGTCGTTGTACGGGCCGCTGTACGGATGGGTGATCGCCGCGGTGTTCGACGAGCCCTGGAAGTAGTACGAGGCCTTCTCCGTGCTGCTTGCGCCGCGCTGGAGGGAGGCGAAGCCCCGGTAGTCCGCACTGGCGATGGCGTACGTGAAGCCCTGCGGGACATGGACGATGAGGTTGAGCTGGCAGTTCTTGCGGAACGCGGTGGGGCCGGAGTTCCCTCCGACCTGAGCGAGGTAGTCGCTGTAGGTCACCGTGAAGGCGGTGTTGTCCGGAGAGACGGCGACCGCGGCGGATCCCTGCGGGCAACCGGAGCCGTTCACCGTGGCGATCTTGATGACGATCTTGTCCGGGGGCGGGTCGACGATCCCGGAGGACGGGTCGTGCGTGGGCAGTGCGGTGGCGAAGAGCGCCGCTATGGCGCCGCCCAGGAGCAGTCCGCCGGCCATGGTTCTCCCATCCGTTGCATCGGTGTACCGGCGGCGGGCGCCGCCGGATATTGGGGGGTGCGGCCGCGCATATACGCGCGACCGTCGCTGACCAGGTGCGTTGGATCAGATACCGAGCTGAGTGCCGTGCCCATGCCAAAGCGGCCATGGGCACACCCCAGCCTGTGAAGGAGCTGTGAAGGCTGGGAGCGACCGAATCGTACGGACTTCGGCGACGGACCGGAACAACCATCTCCGGCCATTCACGGACATGAGGTGACCCGCCGCCCCACACCCTTCGGGACGGCGGGTCGGGGCCGGCCCGGTCAGTGGGCGGGCCAGCCGTCGAGGTGGCGGTGGAGGGTGACCGTGGGCGGCTGGTCGCCCTTGGGGGCGTTCGCGACCGCGTCGTGGAGCACGGTGTTCACCTCGGCCGCCAGGGAGTCGGCCTGCGTCTTGAGATCGGCGGCGGGAAGGGTCGAGCGGGTCAGCGCGTCCAGCCGCTGGTGGATGTCGGCGAGCCGCCGCTGGGTCTCCTCGTCGAGGGTGAAGGGGCGCGGAGTGGAGACGACGAACTGGTAGGCGCCGGCGAGGGTCTGGCAGCCGTCGCAGTGCTGGTTGACCGCGTCGCCGCGGTTGACCGCCGTCAGATGCGTGTGTTCGCCGGCCATCGTGACGATCTGGAAGGACAGCGCGACCGAGCGGCAGTCGTCGTCGACCGAGCAGCCCACCCCGACGGCGTTCGCCTGGTTGCGCGCGCTCGCGGCGTTGACCGTGCCGAACTGGCGCACGGTGAAGGAGTCCCTGGTCTGCGTGTGGTGACGGAAGTCGGCGCGGCTGAACGTCTGGTCGGTGGCGACAGCGGCATGCTGGGGCGTGCCCGTCGCCGCCTGCGCCGGCACGGCGGTCGCGAGGCCGGCCGCTCCGGCGGCGAACAGCCCGACGCGGACGGCGCGTTGGGTGAAGACGGATTGCGTACGGGGTTTGCGGTGCTGGTGCACGTGGATCTCCTGCTGGAGTGATGTCGATGGACGGAGCAGCGCCGACACGGGGTGCACGGCACTCCCGGAGCGGCGGAAGGGGCCGGCCCCGGGCCCAGGACCGGGGCCGGCCCGCACGACCCCTGGGCCCGAGGCCCGGGGTGATCAGGAAGTGGCGGGGGTGGGGGTACCGACCGACGGCTGACTGGGACTCGCCGGTGGGGACGGGCTCTCGGCCGGCGGCGACGCGGGCGACGAGGACGAACCGGGGTCCGCGGACACGGAGGGCGTGGACTGGCCGCTCGTGACCGGGCTGCCGCTCGGCTGTCCGACCGGGCCGTGGGCCGATGTCCTGGAGGCGCTGGGCCTGGGACTCGCGGAGCCCGAGGGACTCGCCGACGCCGAGGGGCCGGCCGAGGCGCCCGGTGACGCCGTGCCGGACGCCGCGGTCGTGGCCGTCACCGACGGCGTGGCGCCGTGCCGATCCGGTTGTGTGGCCTGCCGCGCCGGCGGAGCCGAGGTCGACACATTGGGCTGCAGGATCGGTGCGATCGGCGGTTTCTTCGGCAGCGGCTCCGGAGTCAGGCCCGACACCCAGGCGTAGCTGAGGCCGCCGAGTCCGACCAGGAACAGCGCACACAGTGCCAGGCGCAGTCGCGGCCGCCCGGCCGTCGACTTCACGGCACCCCGCCACAGACGTCCGCCGAGCTTCACCGACAGATAGACCACGCCCGCCATCGGGCACAGCAGCATGACGCAGCCGACGACGCCCATCAGGCCCGCCGCGATCTGCCCGTCCACGAACGCCTCGCCGGTGCCGAGAAGCTGCTCGGTCAGCGAGCGGATCATCGTGGTGGTGATCCGCGGCAGGTTCCACAGCGCGTAGCCCAGTTCGCCGATGATCAGCGGCACCATCGTCAGCACCCAGGTGGCGACGACGGTCCTGGCCGACTTCTTGAGCTCGGCGACCTCGGCGCGGGCCTTGCGCCCCTTGACCCCGGGGACCAGGCTCAGCAGAATCGGCTTGATCTTGCCGTAGAGGTCGGGGACGCCGGCGAGGTCGCCGAGGATGTAGTAGCCGTCGAGGCGCACGGCCGGCATCAGCTGTTCGAGGATCTCGAAGTGCCCCAGATAAACGGTGGCCAGGAAGAACGCCTGGCCGCTCACGGCGTACGCGCCGGCCATGGCGAGCATGAAGACGACGTTGAAGTAGACGCCGCCGAGGTCGGTGCGGAGCCGGCCGACCCGCCCGATGCGGTAGACATCGGTGACGTCGGTGTACATCGAGGGCCAGATGAGGAACAGGCCGCAGCCGATGCAGCCGGGCCGGGCGCCGCCGTAGCGGCAGGCCGAGGCATGGCCGAACTCGTGGAACACCAGGGACGCCACGGTCAGTACGAACACCACGAGCAGCAGGACCGGCTGGTCCAGCACCTCGAGCACGGGGGTGATCGCGCCGAAGAACACGAACAGCCACACGTCCAGGACCGCGATCCCCGCCAGCACCGCCACCACGACCAGGGGGCGGTGCAGCCAGGCGAGCGCCCGGGCGATCTTCGCCACCCGGCGCTCGTTGAATATGACGCGATGGCCCTTGAGTGCGAGGAGCAGGTCCGACCGGGGCGCGGAGACCTGCTCCTCCTCCACGCCCTCGGGGACCGTCACGCCGAGCGGATCCAGCTTGTTCTCGATCAGATAGCGGATGTTGTCCGCGCTGACCTCGCGCCCGAACCGGGCGCTGACCCGGTGGGCGATCGTCTCGATGTCGCGGCTGCCGTCGATCGACGACGCGACCAGATGCAGCAGCCGCGACAACTGCACGACCTGCCCGTCCCCCCGACGGGCGATGTACTTGGGCTCGGTGAACCCCGATCCCTGGTATTCGCCGTGCAGTTGAAGCCCGGCACTCAGCCGCGGCACGACCGGCTTCTCCAGACCGATGACGGTGAGGCCGCCGGAGGCGACCTGCTCGTACGTCACCGGCATCCCCCCGGGCCCCGGCACCGGTCCGGTGTCGTACAGTGCCGCGGCGTTGTCCCCCAGCAGCGTCATGGTGCGCTTTTCCTCCCCCCAGGTGCGGACCGCGCGTGCCCCGTGCGCGGTCCGCCGAACATGCCCTCGTGTACGGGGGTTACTGGGTGATGTTGATCGACTGCACGGCCTGGGACTCCGCCACCGACCACGAGGAGTGGTCGTTCAGCGCGGCCGACTCGTTGTGGGCGGAGACGTTGGCGACGTGCTTGGTGACGTTCACCGTCTTGCCGAAGCTGAACTTCAGCCGGCCCAGGGCCTCACGGCCCGGCAGCAGCTCCGCGGACTCGGCTTCCAGCTCGTTGGCGTTCATGCTCATGGCGTGTCCTTTCTCAAAGACCTTCGTTGACAGGCGTGATGGGGCCGGGCGGGCTCGGATCGCCGCCCGGGAGACCATTGGTGATATGTGGTCAGGTGCGGTGCCCTGATGGTGGTACCGCCGCGGCGGGCGGAGGTGTGTGGTGATGCGTCGCCGCGGCGGTACCGGGTGCCGCACGGTGCAGAGGCATCGGACCGTGCGGCACCGGATCACTGGGTGATGTTGATGGACTGGGCGGCGCCCGAGTCCGCCACCGACCACGCGGAGTGGTTGTTCAGCGCGGCCGACTCGTTGTGCGCGGAGACGTTGGCGACGTGCTTGGTGACGTTCACCGTGTTGCCGAAGCTGAACTTCAGCCGACCCAGGGCCTCACGGCCCGGCAGCAGCTCCGCGGACTCGGCGTCGAGCTCACGAGGATCCATCATGATCGATTCCCCCTCAGGGTTCGGGTTGTGGTGCCGTCGGACACGGTCAGGTCCCCCCGGATCGTGTCCAACTCCGTCGGACGGGCTGTCCAACGAGATTGGACACTAGATGCCGGGGCAGCTGTGACGCAAGCGGTTCAGGGGAACACCTTCCGTCACTCACCCAAGTCGCCCCTAGAATGATCCGACGCGGAAGAGATCCGCCCGACGGCGAGCAGGAAGTGACCATCAGTGGCCAACGCACTGCAGCAGATCATCCGTGACCGGCTGGACAGCGAGCGCTGGTCGTACGGCGACGTCGCCCGCCGTGGTGGCATCCCCCGCTCCACCGTCCACCACCTGGCCACGGCCGATCACATGGCCCGTATGCCCCAGCCCGCCACCCTTGAAGGGCTGGCCAAGGGCCTGGGTCTGCCGCTGCACACCATCCGCCAGGCCGCCGCGGAAGCCTGCGGCATCCACCTCTACGCTCCCGCCGCCGAACCGGCCCCCGCGTCCGACGCCTCCGACCCCGAGGTGGACGTACTGATCGCGAGCGTGCAGCGCCTTTCGGCAGAGGACCGCCGCCATGTCGCGGCACTGGTCGAGTCTCTCCTCAACCGCGGTCCGGACGCTTCCTGACCGGTGGGAGCGGTACGCAGAGCGCACTCCCACCCCACCGGCCACTGGGACTAAAAGAAGTCACTTCCGCCCAAAGGCACATGATCCGCAGCTAGTCTCTCCCCCAGCCTGGGAACCGTGAGCCGCATGCCCCAGGCTCTCTGGGGGGAACTTTGCTCTTCGTACACGGCGGCCCCACCACCGCCATCGTCAAAGGACCGACGGGAGAGTCCGTGGTCCTGCTCTCCGGCGAACTGCCGGCCGACCTCACCGACGCCGCCATCGGTGAACTGCTCGACCTCGCCGCCGCCGTGCTCAGCGAGGAAGAACTCGCCCTCTTCGACCAGTGCCTCGCCACGCTCCGTCGCGGCGAGGGACCCACCCCGCAGCGCATCGAGATCAACGGCGCCGTGCTCACCGTCTACCGCGAGTGAGACGCGCCCGCACGACCGGGAGCCGGGGGACCCCGTCGTACGCAAGTGCTGGCGTCAAGACCATGGCCCTGCGCCGCTGAGCAGGGCACGATCACGCCATGGCAACGACCGCGCACCCGCACACCCGCTCCACCCTCGGGGCGACCCCATGAGCCCGGCCCGCATCCCCGGCCTGATCGTGCCGCTCGTTTTCCTGTTCGCTCTCGTGGCCGGTGCGGTGTGGTACTGGCGTCATCGGGGCGACTAGGGCCTGTCCGACGGCGGTGGACGGATCAGCTCGGTCCCCGCTCCGCCTCCCCGCGCAAGAAGGTGCTGATCTGCCCGGCCAGGCTTTCGGACCCGCCGTCGGGGCGGCCGCCCGCACCGGGCAGGCCGTCCGGCATGGTCATGTCGCCGGACCACAGGTACCGGTCGGCCCATTCGTCGTCCGCCTTCAGCTGCACCTGAATGTCGACGAGATGCAGGCAGGATTCCGGGGCGGCGGCATACAGGACAGCGGTCGCGCGGCGCAGCGGATAGAGATCGAAGCCCTCGATGAATTGCGAGTTGCGCCAGTCGAGGAATGCGCTCTCACCGTCGGGACCGATACGGATGTCGAGTTGACCGTCTTCGAGATGGATGTCGACGGGTTCCGCCGTACGGTTTTCGACCGTCACCCGGAAGCGGAAATAGATCAGCCCTTCGGCGGCCTCGTCACGCCCGCGAGGAGGCTCCGCCTTTTCCAGGCCGTGGACCCGGACGCGCAGGCCGGCATGCTCGTCTGCGCATTCCTGCCAGTCGCCGATCACATTGGGCTCGCACACAGTCCACCTCTCCACTTCCGCGCCATGTTTCCTATCCGCGCACGCAACAAAGTGTCAAATGCGGGCAACACCCCGCGGCCGGGGATTTACCGCGCTTGATCGCCGATCAAGCCGTGCGCAGCAGGAATCCCCCGAGGGGCCGCGGCAAGATGATTGCGCACGTGTCGCACATCACGTCCATGACCGGCCGCGGCGCGCCGAAGCCGGCGTTCCGGCCGTGCTGCACAGGGGCGGCTGGCACACTGCACCGCATGGCCCCGATCACCCCCGCCCGCGCCCTGCTTCTGCTTGTCAGCGGGCTGGTCTGTCTGACCACGGCGAGCGGCGCCCTCGTCGGCGCACTCCTGGGTGGCGCGCGGGTCGCCGTCGCCGCGGCCGTGTGTGCGGGCGCGGCCGGCGCGCTCGGCGCCCTCTTCTTCCGCAAGCGTGCACTGGCGCACTTCGCCGCGGCCCAGCGGCAGGCGGGGATACGCGGCTACGCCGAAGGGATCGCGCACGGGGTGCTCCTCCATGTGGCCGCGTACGAGGCCGCCGTCTTCCCCCGCACGGGACCCACGGGAGTCTCCGCCGAGGAGCGTGCCGCGCGGCGGACCGTCGCCTATCGGATGGCCGCGCTGGACGAGGTGCCCCGACTGGTCCGGGAGGCCGCGGCCGACGCGCTCGCCATGCTCGACGCGGCCGACCGCGCCCGCGCCCAGGAGGCCCTGGCCCAGCTCGCCTCTGTCGTACGGCAGGAGTACGCCCGTCCCTGAGCGGCCGGCGAGTCCCCTTCCCCTTTTCCCTTTTCCTGTGCGGATGGCATGCCCGCATGTACGACGGGCCGAATAATTCGACCCGTCGAACAGGAATTTTCGACCGACCGAACACCGTAAAACCAATTCCGCGACACACTTCGCATTACGCCGTCGAAGCAGCAACTACCTATTGGCTCAAAGGAATTGGCCGCCTCGCACTCGCGCTCGACCGCATCCCCACAGGACGAACATGCGGGGAAAGACACGTCCGGTCCATGGTCATGGGGCACGTCCGGGCTGTGGACATTCGGTGCAAGGAGAGCCGCCTTCACGAAGCTGCGGGTGGACCCCTCGGACGGCGCCGCCCTGTTCCGCCAGGACAGCTCCTTCACCCCGGTCACGGCCTGGGCCTGAGCACCGTCGCCCGCCGCCCCGGGTGCGTTCGGCACTGTGACACGCCCTGGTTGAGCAAGTTGTTGCGGTGCCCACGTAGCAAAGGACATGGCAGCATTCATGGGCGCCGGGTGCGCGGGCGGCTCGGTCGGGACGCACACAGGGGAGCGCGCACGATGACGTACGAACAGCAGTCGCTCCTCACGCCCGACGGCGACGTGCACACGGCGCCGCACGGAACGGGCAGAACCGGTCCGGCCGCCCCGACGAGGGACGCCCGGGACCGCTGGGCACGACTGCGACGGCACCGTCGGCCGCTACTCGTGCTGGCGGTGTTCGCGCTGCTGACGCAGATGGCGTTCGCCATGGTCACCACGGCCGTGCAGCAGAGCCCGACCATCGACGAGCCCGTGTACGTGGGTACGGCCGTCGTGTACGTGCGGGAGCACAGCCTGCGGTTCAACCCCGAACATCCGCCGCTCGGCAAACTGATCATCGCCACCGGGACGGTGTTCGCCCATCCGCACCTCAAGCCCGGCTTCCAGGGCGACCAGGGCAGGTTGGGACAGCGGCTGCTGTACGAGTCGGGCAACGACCCGTGGCGGGTGATGTTCTGGGCCCGGCTGCCGGTGATGGTGGTGACGCTGCTGTTCGGGCTGGTCGTCTTCGGCTTCGCACGCGATCTCGTCGGCCCCGTGGGAGGGTTGGCGGCGCTCGCCCTGTACGCGTTCTCGCCCGATCTCATCACCAACGGCTCCCTGGCCACCCTCGACGTGCCCGCGACGGGGTTCGTGGTGACGGCGGCGTGGATGGTGTGGCGGGCCCGGCGGCGGCCGTTGCTGTATCTGCCGCTCGCCGGGCTGGCATCGGGCGCGGCCGTCGCCACGAAGATGAGCACCCTGCCCGCGGTGCCCGTGCTGCTGGCGCTCGCCGGGTGGTCGTACTGGCATGCGCGGGGAAAGGGGGTGCCACGGCTGCGGCGTGCGACGCACGCGCTGGCGGCGTCCGTCGGCGTCGCGTTCGTCCTGGTCGGTGTCGTGTGGGCCGTCTATCTCGCCGTCGATCCCCGGCTGCGGTGGACGGCGCCCCCGCACGTGCCGGCGGTGCACGGCCTGCGGGCCCTGCTGATCGACTGGCTGCCCTTCCCCGACGCGTACCGCGACGGGATGCGCATCCAGTTCGGCTTCGAGCAAGAGACATGGCACGGCTATCTGTTCGGGCGGCTCTATACCGGTGCCCTGTGGTACTACCTGCCGGCCGCACTGCTGGTGAAGACGCCGCTCGGGATGCTGGCGCTGTGGCTGGGCGGCATCGCGGCCATGGCGGCGGTGCCACGGCTGCGGGCCGCTGTCCCCTATGTGCTGCTGCTCCCGGCGGTTCTTCTGACGGCGGCCATGCAGGGCTCGCGCGACCTCGGGGTGCGCTACGCGATCTTCGTGCCGGTGTTCCTGGCCGTCGCCGCCGCCTGTCTGCTCGCGCTGCGGCGGCGGTGGGCGTACGTCGTGACGGTGGCGCTGATCGTGTTCGTCGCGGTCAGCTCCGTGCGGACGTATCCGTACTATCTGCCGTACTCCAACGAGGCCTTCGGCGGTCCCTCGAAGACGCATCTCGCGTTGCACGACTCGAACGTCGACTGGGGCCAGGACCTCGGACGGCTGGCCGACCGGCTGCGCGAGCGCTACCCGGACGACAAGGACGTCTGGCTCGTCTACAAGGGCAGCGGCGTGCCCTCCTGGTACGGCATCCACGGCCGCGACCCGCTCAAGGTGCCCCCGAGCCGGGTGCACGGTCTGCTCGTCGTGTCCGACACGTCGATCGCCAAGGCCGAGGGCCGGCTCAAACAGCTGATCCGCGGCAGCAGGGCGATCGACGACGTCGGCCACTCGATCACGATCTTCCGACGGCCGTGAGGGCGAGGGCGACCTGCCGGGGAAATCCCTGGAGGTTCTCCCGGCACGGAGGTGCTCGGAATGCGCATCTGTTCAAGGTCGCGGAGTCGTGATGAAGTTCCTTCCATGACGGATGTCTCACTGCCATGGGCCGGCGAACCGGTGAGGGTCGGGCTGGTCGGCGCCGGTCCCTGGGCGCGCGCCGTGCACGCGAGGGTGCTGGCGGCCGGGCCCGAGACCCGTCTGACGGCGGTGTGGGCGCGCCGCGAGGAGGCGGCCCGCGAGACCGCGGCCCCGTACGGCGCGGGGGTCGCCGCCCGGTTCGAGGAACTCCTCGACGGATGCGAGGCGGTGGCCTTCTCGGTTCCTCCGGCGGTGCAGGCCGAACTGGCGTGGCGGGCCGCGAAGGCGGGCAAGGCGCTGCTGCTGGAGAAACCGCTGGGGGCGGATCTGCCGTCGGCTCGACGGCTGGCCGACGCGGTCGGGGAGGCCGGGGTCGTCTCCCAGCTCGTCCTGACCAACCGTTACCACCCGGCCGCCCGCCGGTTCCTGGCCGCCGCGCGAAGCCTGGAGGTCGCCGGTGCGCGTGCCTGCGGGCTGAGCGGTGCCTTCCTGGGCGGCGACTTCGCGACGCCCTGGCGTCTGGAGCACGGCGCGCTGCTCGACGTGGGTCCCCACCTGCTCGACCTGCTGGACGCGGCGATCGGTCCCGTCGCCCGTGTACGGGGAGCCGGAGACCCCCGCCGCTGGATCGAGCTGACCTGCGAGCACACGAACGGCGCGATCAGCCAGTGCTCGCTGTCCGGCTCGGTGAACGTCCCGCAGGGCGGCACCCGCATCGAACTCTTCGGATCACGGCCCCCGCTGGTGTACGACACCGCCGGGCTCGACTACGAGCAGGCCTGGCCGGTGCTGCGCAGCGAGTTCGCCACGGCGGTGCGCACCGGGGTGTCCGGCGAGCTGGACGCCGCGCGCGGCCTACGGCTGCAGGAGCTGATCGGGCAGGCCGCGCAGGGGTAGCGAGGGCGCCCGTTCAGGGGAAAACCCCCGGTCGGGACGCGTGAGGCCGCACACCGCCGTCCACAACTGACCCGTGAGACTGCCGCTGATCGCCCCCATGCTCGCCACCCCCGGCTCCCTGCCGCCTGCCCGGCAGGACGCGCAGTGGGCGTACGAGACGAAACACGACGGCCAGCGGGTGGTGGTCTATCTGCCCGGCGACGGCAGCCTGGAGCTGCGCGCCCGGTCGGGCGAGGTCATCACCGGCGCCTATCCCGAACTCCGTCCGCTGTCCGGCGTTCTGGGCGCGACGCCCGCCGTTCTGGACGGGGAGGTGGTGGCGCTGGACGAGGAGGGCCGCGGCGACTTCCAGCGGTTGCAGTCCCGTATGGGGCTGGCCCACTCCCCCACGCTGGCGGCGCGCCGCGCGGCGGACACGCCCGTACATCTCATGCTGTTCGATGTGATGTTTCTGCGGCGCCGCCTCACCGCACTCCCCTACACCAGGCGGCGGCAGGAACTGGAGGGGCTCGCGCTGGCCGGGCCTTACTGGTCGACGCCGGGTGCGCTCGTCGGCCATGGCGCGCAGGCACTCGAAGCGACCCGGGCGCACGGTCTGGAGGGGCTGGTGTGCAAGAGGCTCGACTCGGTGTACGAGCCCGGGGTGCGCTCCCGCTCCTGGATCAAGATCCGCAACATACGGGCCGTGGACGTGATCGTCGGCGGCTGGCTGCCCGGCCGGGGACGGCTGTCGGGACTGCCCGGAGCGCTGCTGGTGGGTCAGCGGGAGGCGGGGCGGCTGCGCTACGTCGGCCGGGTGGGGACGGGCTGGAGCGAGGGCGAACGAGCCGAACTCGCCCGCCTGCTCCAGGCCCTGGAGACACGAGTGTGCCCCTTCGATCCCGACCCGCGGGTGCCGGGGGCCCGCTGGGTCCTGCCGAGACTCGTCGGCGAGGTCCGCTACAGCTCCCGCACCCGGGCGGGACTGCTGCGACAGCCCTCCTGGCTGCGGTTGCGTCCGGACCTGGCGCCGGAGGACTCGGCGGCGGACCTGCCGTGACGGGCCCTTGGGCGGACACGTGCCCGGTGGCTCAGTGGGGCGGGCCGCCGCTGCCGAACGCGCCGCTGGAGCCGGGGAGCCAGCGCTTGCGGTGCTGGTCCTCGCACCGTTTGCTCGCCGCGTGGTGGAGCTCGTACGGCATGAGCCGCTCGCTCTCCTGGGTCGCGTGCGGCATCTCTTCGGGCTCCCGCACTTCCCTTTCCTCATGGACCGCACCGCCCTCGGGCAGGTGGGGCTGCTCCTCGGGCGTGGGTGGTGCCGGTTCCCGGTCTCGTACGCGCATACCGAGAGACACGGCCCAGATCAGTGCGCCGGATACGATCATTCCGCCGAGAAAGGCGAAGAACACGTTGAGTTGTTCCTGTGATACAGCCAGTACTACATAGCTCGCCGTATTCATGCCATGACCATACCCCCGTTGAATTGGAATGGCTCCCGGAGAATTTTCCAGGAATCTTGAATTCGGCGTTTTCGCGGGTCAGATCCGGTACTCGCGCAGGGCCGGTGTCACCAGCGCCAGGCCGAGGGCGGCAGCGATGACCAGGAGGCCGCCGCCCGCGACGGCCGTGCGCGCGCCGAGGGCCGAGCCGACCGTGCCGTGCAGAACGTCCGCGAGGCGCGGGCCACCGGCGACCACGACCGTGAACACGCCCTGCATCCGGCCGCGCATCTCGTCGGTGGCGGCCGACAGCAGGATCGCGCCCCGGAAGACCATGGAGACCATGTCGGCGACTCCGGCGGCGGCCAGGAAGGCCACGGCCACCCACAGGTTCGTGGTCAGTCCGAGGCCGGTGATGGCCGCGCCCCAGGCGATCACCGCGGCGATGACCATGAGTCCATGGCGGCGGGCGCGGGAGAACGTGCCGGACATCAGGCCGCCGAGCACCGCGCCGACGGGGATCGCCGCGAACAGCAGGCCCAGCGCGAGGCCCTGCCCGTAGGACGCGTACGTCTGCGCGGCGAGCTGGGGGAACAGGGCGCGGGGCATGCCCAGGACCATCGCGATGATGTCGGCGAGGAAGGACAGCAACAGGACCTTGTGCATCGAGATGTAGCGGAAGCCCTCGGCTATCGCCTGCACACCGGTCCGGCTGTTCGCCGCGGTCGTCAGGGGCGGGAGGGCGGGGAGCCGGAAGACCGCCCAGACCGTCACGCACAGGGCCAGGGCGTCGATCAGGTAGAGCTCGGACAGGCCGATGGCGGGGATGAGGGCGCCGGCGAGGAGCGGTCCTGCCACCAGGCCGGTCTGCATGACGGTGGAGCCGAGCGCGTTCGCCGCCGGGAGTTCGTCCGCCGGGACCAGACGGGCGATGGAGGCGCTGCGGGCGGGGGCGTTGAGTCCGAAGAAGGCTTGCTGGAGGGCGAGCAGCGTCATCAGGACGACGACCGAGCCGAGACCGGTGGCGGCCTGGACCCAGAAGAGCACGGAGGTGACGGCCAGACCGGAGTTGGTGATCAGCAGCAGCCTGCGGCGGTCCATGCTGTCGGCGATGGCGCCGCCCCACAGGGCGAAGAGCACGAGCGGCAGGAGTCCGGCGAGGCTCGCGTAACCCACCCACGCCGATGAGCCCGTGATGTCGTAGATCTGCTTGGGTACGGCGACCGCTGTGAGCTGGCTGCCGATGGACGTGACGATGGTGGAGGACCACAGCCGGCGGTAGGCGGGGCGGCGCAGCGGCCGGGTGTCCATCGCCCAGCGGCGCCAGCCCCGGGCCTTGGCGCGCGCCCCCTCCGGCTTGTCGCCCTCCGGTGCCGATTCGTTATCGGTCGTGCTCTCGCTCGTGTCCACGGACTTCCTGACTGTGTCGTACACCTTTCGATTCAGGGTTCACTATCACTGATCCGTCTGTGATCGCGGAGGGCGGGGGCGCTCCCGGTCGGCTCAGGCGCCGGCGATCAGCATGCCGCCCGTCGCGATCATCGTCACCGCCACCAGGGCGTCCAGGACGCGCCAGGAGGAGGGGCGGGACAGGAAGCGGCCGAGCAGTCGGGCGCCGAAGCCGAGCGAGGCGAACCAGCAGAGGCTGGCGAGGGCCGCGCCGAGGCCGAAGGTCCAGCGCAGCGGACCGTGGCCGGCCGCGATCGATCCGAGCAGGAAAACGGTGTCGAGATAGACGTGCGGGTTGAGCCATGTCATCGCCAGACAGGTGAGGACGGCCCGTCTGCGGGATCCCTCCGAGGCTCCTTCCCACTGCATCGCCAAGGGGCGGAGGACCCGCCGGGCGGCCAGGGCGCCATAGCCGAGCAGGAAGGCGCCGCCGATCAGTCCGACCACGGTCAGCGCCCGGGGCCAGGCCACCACGACCGCGCCGACCCCGCCGACGCCGAGCGCGATCAGCGCGGCGTCGGACAGGGCACAGATGCCGACCACGGCGAGCACGGCGTCCCGGCGGATGCCCTGGCGCAGGACGAAGGCGTTCTGTGCGCCGATCGCGACGATGAGGGACAGTCCGGTGCCGAATCCGGCGGCCAGGGCGGTCAGGGCGTTGGTCATGGCACCGACGTTAGGAACCGCTGGACGAAGAGTACAGCTAAAGATTCTTACGTATCATTAGCGGATGTGATGACGGAGCTTCCCCTCGACCAGGTGCGCACGCTGCTTGCCGTCGTGGACGAGGGCACGTTCGACGCGGCCGCGCAGGTTCTGCATGTGACGCCCTCGGCGGTCAGTCAGCGGGTGAAGGCGCTGGAGCAGCGCACCGGGCGGGTGCTGCTGACCCGCACGAAACCGGTACGGCCCACGGAGTCCGGTGAGGTCGTCGTGCGGTTCGCACGCCAGCTCGCCCGCCTGGAGCGGGACGCCCGCGCCGAGCTGGGCATGACCGGAGGCGGGGAGACGACGCGGCTGTCGATCGCGGTGAACGCGGACTCGCTGGCGACCTGGTTCCTGCCGGCGCTCGTCCGCGTGCCCGAGGAGCTGCGGATCGGCTTCGAGCTGCACCGCGAGGACGAGGCGCACACGGCCGCGCTGCTGCGCGAGGGGCGGGTGATGGCCGCGGTGACATCGTCGCCGGATCCGGTGGCGGGCTGCAGCGTGCGCAGTCTGGGGCGGATGCGGTACGTGGCCGTGGCGAGCCCCCGGTTCGTCGCGCGGTGGCTGGGCTCCTGGCCCCGGGTTCCGCTGCGCGAGGTGATCGCCGCCGCGCCCGTCGTCTCCTTCGACCGGCGCGACGACTACCAGGACCGGTTTCTGCGGGGGCTGCGGCTCACCGATGGGGCGGGCACGCGACGGCACTTCGTACCGACGTCGGAAGGTTTCATCGACGCCGTGGCGGCCGGGATGGGGTGGGGCATGGTGCCCGAGCAGCAGGCCGGGCCGCTGCTGCAGGCGGGTCGGCTGGTGCACTTGGCCCCGGACCGGACCTCGGACGTCCCGCTGTACTGGCAGCAGTGGAAGCTGGACTCCCCCGCGCTGGCCGCGGTGGCCGAGGCGGTCGTGGCCACGGCGGCCGATGCTCTCGGCAACGGACCCCGCGCTTGACCCGGCGGCGCCGGGTGTCCTTCTGACAGCCCCTGGAGCAGTTGCCTCACGACGGTCTCGAAGAGCCTCCGGGCGGCAAGGGCCAGGCCTCACCCGGGCCGGCCGTCCGCGGTGGCGCGCTGGTGGCGGGCCAGGGCGTGGCTGATGTCCCGGGTCGCCGGATACAGCCGCAGATACAGGTCGTACAGGTCGTCGTAGCGGGACCGCCGTCGGGCGTCGGGTGCGATGCGCTCGCGCACCGGGTTCCAGTCGTCGATGTCGGCGTCCCCGATCGCACCCGCGGCCAGGAACGCGGCGCCATAGCTCGCGCCGAGCGTGACGGTCCTGATCTCCTGTTCCAGGCCGGTGACATCGGAGACGATACGGGTCCACAGGCCGCCCTGGGTGCCTCCGCCGACGGCGACGACCCGGCGGATGTCGGCTCCGGCGGCGCGCATCGCCTCGACGTTGTGGCGTACACCGAAGGCGGTGGCCTCCAGTGCGGCGCGATAGAGGTCGCCGCGCGTGTGCTCCACGGTCAGACCGGCGATGACTCCGCGCGCGTCCGGGTCGGCGACCGGGGTCCGCTCTCCCGCGAAGTAGGGCAGCATCAGCAGGCCCCTGGCGCCGGGTCCGGACGCCTCGGCCTCGGCGAGGAGCACGGTGTGGTCGGGGGTCCCGAGGAGGTCCCGCAGCCAGTCGGTGATCACACCGGAGGTCGCCATGCCGCCCGCCAGACTGCGCGTTCCCGGCAATGCGCCCACGGTGCTCCACAGTTGGGGCACGAGAAGCCGCTCCGAAACGGTGTTGATCAGGAACATGGTGCTGCCATACATGAGCATCAGGTCGCCAGTGTGCTGTGCACCTACACTGAGCGCCTCCGACCAGGCGTCGATGGTGCCCGTGACGACCGGGATGCCGACTGGGAGCCCGGTGGCGGCGGCCGCGTCGGCCGTGACGTGGCCGGCGATGTCGCCGGGCCAGCGCAGCGGCGGCAGTTCGATGTCCGGCGCGATGCGGCGGGCCCAGGGGCCGTACCAGTCCTGGGCGGTGGAATCGTAGAGCGGTACGGACTGGCTCGCCGAGTGGTGGTCGAGGACGTACGCGCCGGTGAGCCGGTGCACCAGAAAGGAGCTGGGCATGTACAGCCGCCGGGCGCGGGCAGCGACGTCAGGGCGGTGCTCCGCGAGCCAGGCGATCTTGGGGCCGACCGCCTGAGTGGACAGCAGCGACCCGCAGCGACCGAGGACGGCCTCCCGGCCCAGGTCGGCCTCCAGGCGGGCGATCTGGGCCGTGGCTCGTGTGTCCACGCCGTAGAGGATCGCCGGGTGCAGCGGCGTGTCCGTCTCGTCGGCGAGGGCGACGCACGGGCCCATGCCGCTGACGCCGACCGCGTCGACGACAGTGCCGGGCCCGACCAGCTCCCGGGCGAGCGAGGCGAACTCGTCCCACCAGACACGCGCGTCCATCTCCACGTGGCCGGGCCTTGGGCGGCTGACCGCGTGCGGACGGACCGCGGTGCCGAGCACCGTCCCGTCCGCGCCGACCAGCACGCCTTTGCTGCTGGACGTACCAATGTCGACACCAAGCACCGTCATGCGTTCACGTCCTCCGCGTCGAGACCCCCGGGACATCGTTCCCCTCTTGGGGGACGATCACCGGCCGGAACGCAGAAGTCGGCGTCCGCTTCCGGAGTTTCAGACCTCTCCGGGCGCCGCCGTCGCCGGCAAGCCGCAGGGTGAAGACCGAGCCGGCGCCCAGGTCGGACGCCGCCGTGGGCGGAGGCGAGCCGGCGGACGATGGGCAGGCCCAGACCGCTGCCGCGGGTACGTCTGCTGCGGGACTTCTCGGCCCGCCATAACCGGTCGAAGACGTGCGGCAGGTCCCCCGGGACGATGCCGCTGCCCGTGTCGGCCACCTCGAAGACGATCTCCTCCCCGTCGACGCGGGCGGAGTTTGTGATCGTGCCGTCGGCGGGGGTGTGGCGGATCGCGTTGGACACGAGGTTCCCGCGCACCTGCCGCATACGGACCGGATCGGCGTCCAGCCAGAGGCATCCGCCGACCGTGGTGACCAGTCGGATGCCCGCGCTGTCGGCGGCAACGCGGTGGGCCGCGGCGACCTGGGCGAGGAGTTCGTCGGCGCGGACGGGTTCGCGGTGCAGTCGCAGGGTGCCCGCTTCGGCGGCCGCGACGTCAGCCGGTACGGTCCCACCGCCCGCGGATCGATTCCGCTGAGCTGGACCCCCGGCCACCGCTCAAGGACTCGCCCTCGAAGCCGGTGCCGACGACGCTGAAGCCGCTCGAGTGGTCGTACGGCAGCCGGACAGCTCCTGAGGGGCCGCGTCCGGAGTGGTTGCGGAGGGGGAAGGGGACGCGGGCGGCGGCGTGCCCTTGGCCTCGTCGGCGGCGCCAACCGCGCGCTCCATCGTCGTCCCGCCCGCCGCGCACCCGGTCACGAGGAGCACGGTGTGCCGGTGGCAAGTTGTTGCCGTTTCACAACGTCGGTGATCTTGGCGGAGGGGAGTCCTCCGGGACAGGATGCGCGCATGAAGGGTGATCTCTTTTCCAGTGACCACATGGTGCAGCCGGCCATCACACCGGGCATGTCCGTGCAGAACGCCAAGTCCATCCGGTACGTCGTGAACGGCGAGATGCTCGCGCGGCAGGGGGCGATGGTCGCCTACCGCGGGAACCTGCAGTTCGAACGCAAGGGTCAGGGCGTGGGCGGAATGCTCAAGCGGGCGGTCACCGGTGAGGGGCTGCCGCTGATGGCCGTGCGCGGACAGGGCGAGGCGTGGTTCGCGCACGAGGCGCAGAACTGCTTCATCGTGGAGGTCGAGCCGGGCGACGAGTTCACCGTCAACGGGCGCAACGTGCTGTGCTTCGACGCGAGTCTGTCGTACGAGATCCGTACCGTGAAGGGTGCGGGGATCACCGGCGGCGGCCTCTTCAACAGCGTGTTCACCGGGCACGGCAGGCTGGGGCTGATCTGCGAGGGCAATCCGCTCGTCATACCCGTCTCACCGCAGCAGCCGGTGTACGTCGACACCGACGCGGTGGTGGGCTGGACGGCCCGGCTGCACACCTCGTTGAGCCGGTCGCAGTCCATCGGGTCGATGCTGCGCGGCGGTTCGGGCGAGGCCGTGCAGCTGAAGCTGGAGGGCGAGGGGTTCGTGGTCGTACGGCCCAGTGAGCAGACCCCGCAGAAGGAGCACTGACGAGCGGGGCCCCGCCCTGCGGCGGGGCCCCTCCGGGTGGCGGCCCGGTCAGTGGCCGACGGCCGGGGTGTTGGCGGCCGTCACGTCGACGGCGGCCCAGGCCTTGTCGACCGTCCTGTACTCGGTGCTGTTCGCACCGTAGATGTCGGCGGCGGCCTTCAGCGTCGCGGTGCGCACGTCGTGGAAGTCCGTCGTGGAGACCATGTACCGGGTCAGCGCCCGGTAGAAGATCGCCAGGGCCTTCGCGCGCCCGATGCCGGTCACCCGCGAGCCGTCGTAGGTCGGGGAGTCGTACGCCACGCCACCGATCGTCTTCCTGCCGCTGCCCTCGGCCAGCAGGTAGAAGGCGTGCGAGGAGACGCCGGAGCCGGCGTGGACCTCTGTGTCGTGCGTCTGGGCCGACCAGTAGTCGATCGCGCCCTCGAGCCTGTCGAGGGACGGGTGGTCGAGACGGCGCAGGAACTTCTGCCGCAGCCCGAGCTTCTCGCCCATCAGGTAGTTCGGCGGGTTCTGCGGGTTGTTGGCGGCGAACTCGACACCCGAGCCGAAGATGTCCGCGAGCGACTCGTTGAGGGCGCCCGGCTCGCCGATCTGGTTGCCGTGCGTGTCCACATGGGTTTCGAGGCCGGCGGTGGCGTCGACGACGCCGTGGGTCAGCTCGTGACCGGTGACGTCGAGGACGACAAGCGGCTTCTTGAACAGGTCGCCGTCTCCGTCGCCGTAGAGCATGCAGCCGCAGGTGGAGTCCCAGAAGGCGTTGCCGACCTTGTTGCCGAAGTGGACCATCGCGCGGGCACCCGCGCTGTTGTTCTTGATGCCCTTGCGGCCGAAGGTCTTGTTGTAGAAGTCCAGCGTCTTGGTGATGCCGTACTGGGCGTCGACCGCGACGGTGGCACGGTTCGAGGTGACGCCGTTGCCCCACTTGTCGGTGGTGCTGGTGAACTTGGTGCCGCTGGAGAACGTCTCCAGTTCCCGGCCCTTGGCGTCCCGGGTCTCGGTGCCCCAGCGGGTGGGGTCCTTGAGGAGGTAGCTCGTGCGGGCGGTCCGGGTGGTGGTCAGCGGCACCTTGCCGACGAAGAGGGAGGAGCCGGCGCCGCTCGCGGTCGAGGGGTAGCGGGCGGCCGCGGCGCCCGTTCCCGCCGTGAGGCCGGAGAGAGCCGCGCCGCCGTCGGTCCCCGGGGTCGCCGACTCGCCCCGCCTGCGCAGGGCGTCCTGGAGGGCGGGCGAGATGAACTCGTCGCTGTCGGGCGTGTTGCTGCGGATCCGGCCGGTCAGCGCGTCCACGACGACCGTACGGGAGCCGCCGGCCTCGGTGGCGCGGCTGTCCGTGACGCGCACCTGGTAGGCGAGTGCGGAGCCGCCGTCGCGCGCGTCCACGACGAGTTCGGCGGTGCCCGCGTCGCCCTGCGCGGCCGCGGCGGCCTTCTGCTCGGCCTGCGTGGCGGTCAGCTTCGAGTCGGTGGTGGCCGGCTTGACGGAGTGGTCGGCGGCGCGGGTCACGCCCAGGTAGCCGCCCTGCCGGTCGAGGTGGACGACCATGTCGCCGCCGAGCACGGGCATGCCCTGATGGGCGCGGACGAAGCGGACGTGCTGCTTGCCGTCCGGGTCCGTCATGACGTCCTTCGCCTGCAAGGTGTCCCCCCGCGTGACACCAGTGGCGGAGGCGTGGGCGAATGCGGCGGCCCGGGCCGCCTCGACCGGCGAAGAGGCCGCGGCCGCCGCGACGGCGGGCGCGTCGGCGAGCGCCGGGACGACCGGGAGCGTTGCCGCCGTCGTCACGGAGACGGCGACGGCCAGGCTGCGTATGTGGGGTCTACGCACGGAGTTCCTTCGTAGGAGGGCGGTCGGCATCGCCAACCGCCCACAGGCACGGCGCCGTTGGGCGCCGGGGCTGGTCGGGCCCCGTGCGTCACCCTCATCTATGCGACATGTACATGTAAAGCCGGAAGGATTCCTTTTACGCCTTTGAAAGCGATCTCTTTACGAATGTTCACGTCTGCGCGATGGACCGAAGACCAACCGTGCGTCGCGTGAACAGATGCGCGAGAACCCATCAGGGTTGCGTTCACAGCCCGCTCATGGCGTGGATGTGACCGAGGTCGCATCGGGACGTCAGACCGTGCGCCGGGTGAGCGCCGTCAGCAGGACGCGCAGCTCGGCGGCCGGGCGCGGGGAGGACGGAACGGAGTCCAGGAGGGCGTCGGCGGCGGAGAGATGCCGGCGCGCCTCGCGCAGGGCCGCCGCACGGCCGCCCGCCTCCGCAACGAGGGCGGCGGCCCGGCGTATGCCGATGTCGTCGCGGGCGGCGAGCAGTTCGGCCAGTTCCGGGCCACAGGGAGTGTCCAGGGCGGCGAGAACGGGGAAGGTCTTCTTGCCCTGGCGCAGATCGCCGTGCACGGGCTTGCCGGTGGCCTCGGGATCTCCCCAGATGCCCAGCAGGTCGTCGACGATCTGGAACGCCACACCGAGGTGGCGGCCGGCCCGGTCGAGCGCGGAGGCCGTCTCGTCCGCGGCGCCGCCGAGATGGGCACCCAGAGCGAGGGCGCAGCCGAGCAGCGCTCCCGTCTTCTGCTCGGCCATCGTCTCGTACTCCCCCACGGTCACCGACTCGGGGCCCGTCCACGGACGGTGTGCGAACAGCAGGTCGTCCGCCTGGCCGTGCACCAGGTCACCAAGAGCGGAGGACAGCCGGCGCACGGCCCCCGGGGCGGTGCTCAGTGTCTCCACCGCGAGGGCGAACAGCGCGTCGCCCGCGAGGACGGCGGGGCCGGTGCCGTACGCCTTCCACAGGGCGGGGCGACCACGGCGGAGGGCGTCCCCGTCCATGATGTCGTCGTGCAACAGGGAGAAGGTGTGCACGAGTTCGACGGCGACGGCGGCCGGTATGCCGGCCTCGGCGGACGCGCCGGTCAGTTCGGCGCCGAGTACGGCGAGCGCCTGGCGTACACCCTTGCCCTGACGGTGGGCGGCGTCCGTCCCGTGGCGGCCGAGCGCGTAGTCGCTCATCTCGGCGACCCAGGGGTGCAGGGTGGCGATCGCATCGGCGAGGGCGGGGGCGACGAGGTCCCGGGCGCGGTGCAGGATGCGTCCAGCGTCGAGGTCGGTCCGCGGGGAGCCGAGGACGTCGGCTGTGGCGGGGACGGTCATCGTCCGGCCCCCTCCACCGACGCGAGCCCGAGTTCCTCGTACGCCCGCAGGACCATCTCACGGCCGTGCCGCAGTCCGATCCCGTCGAATGTGCGGGCGAGCTCGTCGAGGTCGGCGATGGTCTCGGCGCGGTCGCGGCCCAGCCGGGCCAGCGACTTGACGAGGCCGAGGCGGGCGAGAGCCCTTCCGCGCGGCTCGCCCATCCCGTCGAACTCCCCGAGCGCCTGGGCGTAGACGTCGCGGGACTCCCCGTGGCGTCCGGCTCGGTACAGGACGTTGCCGCGCATCTTGTGGTTGTAGGCGAGCGCCCCGGCGAGGTTCATCTCCCGGCAGCCGACCTCGGCCTCGGCGAGCAGCTCCAGGGCACGCTCGGTGTCCCCGTCCCGTACGGAGAGGATGTCGGCGAGACCGCGCAGGGCCCAGGCGTGACCGCGGCGGTCGTCGGCACCTGCGGCGATCTCGGCCGCCTCCTCGAACATGGCGTACGCGGTGTCGTACGAGCCGGTGTTGCGGTGTATCTGGGCGATGCCCTCCAGCGCCCAGACGGTGTGGCGGGCCTCGCCGCGGCGGCGGGCCTCGGCCAGGAGCTGTTCGTGCAGCGCGGTCACGGCCTCGTAGTCGCCCTGGATGCGTCCGGTCTCGGCCATTCCCGCGAGCGAATATCCGCGGACGACGACATCCCCGGCCCGCTCGCCGAGTTCGGCGGCGAGCCGCAGCAACCGCCAGGCCAGCGGCAGGGCGCCGCGCTGCCGGGCCAGCGTGCCGCCGCTCCACAGGGCCCAGGCCATCGCCCCGGTGTCGTCGGCCTCTCGCGCGGTGCGGTAGCTCGCCTTCCATGCCCGGTCCGCGTCGGCGACCTGGCCGAGCCTGCGGTGCGCCTCGGCGACCGCCAGTCCCGAGCGCGCGGCCTCCTCCCGGGCACCGGCGCGCTCGGCGGCGCGCAGCCGCTCGGTGCCTGCGGCCAGGACGTCCGTGAGTGAGGAGTTCACCGAGAGGGAGGTCAGAGCGCCCTGATACTCCGGGGCGAAGGCCTTGCCGTACATGAATTCCTTTCGGTCTGCCGCCGACCGGGCGCGGCTGGGCGCTGGCCGGCGGGTGCTGGCTGTCGGCGACGGGAGGCACTGCGGCCGACCAGCTATACACACCGCGTATACACGCCTCGTATACACAGAATCTATACATGGTGCGTATAGCACATCGGACATCCGCCCGGGAGTTCATTCCAGTGATCGGTTGCGCCACCCGCCCGTTATTGATCAGGACGTCACGCACATCTCCAAGGTTGCTTCGCAGCAAAGGAGTTGACATGCGCCACAAGAGGACCGAGCATCCCTCGCCTCACAGGGGAACACATTTTCGAATAACGAGGTACGCTGCCTGTATGGCCACGCACCTCCAGGGCTCCCTGTTCGACCAGACCGACGACCTCCGGCTCGGCCCGCTCGAGGGGCTGCGGCGGACCCGGCTCGGGGCCGGGGCATGGATCGATCTGCTGCCGGGCTGGCTCAGCGGCGCCGACGCGCTGTTCGAGAAACTGGCCGCCGAGGTGCCGTGGCACGCCGAGCGACGCCAGATGTACGAGCAGATGGTGGACGTTCCCCGGCTGCTCGCGTACTACCACGCCGACGAGCCGCTGCCGCACCCCGTCCTCACTGAAGCGCGCGACGCTCTGTCCGCGCACTACGCGACGGAGCTGGGGGAACCCTTCGTGACGGCCGGGCTCTGCTACTACCGGGACGGCCGCGACAGCGTGGCCTGGCACGGGGACCGGATCGGCCGGGGCGCGGTCGAGGACACCATGGTCGCCATCCTCTCCGTGGGCGCGCCCCGCGATCTGGCGCTCCGGCCGCGCGGCGGCGGACATGCCGTCAGGCGCCCGCTCGGGCACGGCGACCTGATCGTGATGGGCGGCTCCTGCCAGCGGACCTGGGAGCACGCGATCCCCAAGAGCACACGGGCCACCGGGCCCCGGATCAGCATCCAGTTCCGGCCACAGGGTGTGAACTGACCCGGGTCAGAGGGTCAGCTGCGCCTGTACGGCCGGTGCGTAGCGCTCGACGATGTCGTCGAGGTCGGTGGCACGCACGTGTGTGCCCCGTGCGATGCCGAACATCACCCCCAGGCCCAGCAGGGTGCCCACCGCGAGTTCCGCGCGCAGACCCGCGTCGGGTCCTGACAGGCGTGCGGCGAGGCGGTCGCTGACCTGAGTGCGGAAGTTGGCGCGCAGGATGTCGCCCTGTTCGCCGTGCAGGGGCGCGAACACGATGCGCAGAAGAGGGTCGGCGCCCTGTTCGGTCTGGCTCACCAGGACATGGCGGACCATGTGCCGGCCGAGGTCCGCCAGTGGTGCGTCCAGGAGTGCGGCGGCGTCCGTCTCGAAGGACATGACCTGGGAGAAGAGCGTGTCCTTGTTGCCGAAGTACTTCAGGATCAGCGGTGGACTGACGCCCGCCTGGTCGGCGACCGCCTTGAGGGTGATGTCCGCGTGGGCGTGCCGGGCGAGCAGATGGCGGGCGGCGCGGAGGATGGCGGCCTTGGTCGCCTCGGCGTCACGGCGGGCGGGGGCCGAGGCCGTGCCGGTGGCGGATGAGGTGGTCACGACGCTCATGCTCCTTCCAGCGCCTCGTCGTGGGACGCCTTTGTACGCCCGCGGGCCCGACGGGTGCCGCCGGAAGCATTGTCCCCGGGGATGGCGAGGGCGGTGGCACAGGCCGCCAGGGCGACCGTGCCCGCCATCGTGAACGCCAGCAGATAGCCGTGGAGCGTGGGTACGGGGGCGCCGGTGACGACGCTGGAATGGTGGACCAGGACCGCGGCGACAGCGGCGCTGCACACGGCCTGGCCGATTGTGCGCATCAGGACGTTCACGCCGTTCGCGGAGGCGGTCTGCCCGGCCGGTACGGCGCGCAGGATCAGTGTGGGCAGCGCCGAGTAGGCGAGGGTCGTACCGGTCGCCACGACCGACGCGCCCACGATGATCATCCACAGCTGGTGGCTGTCCGCGATGCGCACGGCGTAGCCGACGGCGAGGACGGCCGCGCCCAGGGCGAGGGTGACGCGCGGGCCGCGGGCCGCCGAGATCCGGGCCGAGACCGGCGAGAACAGCAGCATGATCACGCCCCCGGGCAGCAGACACAGACCGCTGGCCACAACGGACAGCCCGAGCCCGTAGCCGGTGGCCTTCGGGGCCTGGACGAGCTGTGCCGTCACGAGGGTGTTGGCGTAGAAGCCGAAGCCGACCAGAAGCGCGGTGAGGTGGGGCAGCGCGACGCGCGGCCGGAACGCCAGCCGCAGGTCGACGAGGGGCCGCCCGGCGCGCAGCTGCTGCAGGCACCACAGCGTCAGGATCAGGGCACAGCCCGCGAACAGGCCCAGGATCCGCGTGCTCCCCCACCCCCACTGTCCACCCTGTGACACGCCGAGCAGCAGGCAGGCGAGCCCGGCGGCGAGCCCCAGCGCGCCGAGGACGTCGAAGCGGCCCGGAGCGCGGACGGGCGACTCTCGCACCGCCCACCAGGCGAGGACGAGACCGAGGGCGCCCAGTCCACTGGTCACCCAGAACATGGCGTGCCAGTTGACGTACTGGATGACGAGCGCGGCGAGCGGCAGGCCGAGCGCCGCGCCGATACCGACGGTGGAGCTCATGAGCGCGACCGCGGATCCGGTGCGTTCGGGCGGCAGTTCGTCGCGCAGGATGCTGATCGACAGCGGGACGACCGCGGCCGCCGCGCCCTGGAGGGCGCGCGCGGTGATGAGCACACCGATGTCGGACGAGAGCGCGCAGAGCACCGAGCCCAGCGTCATCAGCCCGAGGGCGGTCACCAGCACGCGCCGCTTGCCGTACATGTCGCCCGCCCGGCCGAGCACCGGGGTGAGCACCGCGCCGGACAGCAGTGTGGCGGTGACCATCCAGGAGACGGTGCCCGCGGATGCGCCGGTGAGCCGGGGCAGAGCGGGCAGCAGAGGCACGACGACCGTCTGCATGACGGCCATGAGAATGCCGCCGAAGGCCAGCACCGGGACCGTCAGCCGGTCCCGCACTCCCGGCCGTCCGACCGGCCCGACAGAGGGCTGGGGCCGGTCGGACGGGGCGGGTATCGGGGCCATGGGTGCTCCAACGGTCGGCGACTGTCACCGCGGACAAGCGAGGTGAATTGTTATTCACCATAGCGAGTGAATGGCAATTCACCCAGGCGGCCGCGTTGGACCTCTGACGCGCGGCGGCAGCCGCCTGCGGCTCCTCCGGGCGGAGCCGCAGGCGGCAGTTCGCGTCAGTCGGGCGGAGCCGCAGGCGGCAGTTCGCGTCAGTCGGGCGGAGCCGCAGGCGGCAGTTCGCGTCAGTTCTCGGACGTGAGCCGCGCCACGAGCCGGAGGCGCACGGCGAAAGATCCTCCTCGGGAAGTCCCCAACGGGGTGGAATTTCCCCGTCCGGCATGCGCACGGCGCCCCTCACGGCAAGATCATCTTCGTTCAAGTTTGTAGGACATGTAGGCAATTGTCCTGATCGTAGCCAACCCGCCGTCCGCGATTTCCCGAGCCCGCCGGCCGACGGATAGGCAGGACGGGTCATCAACCCGCCGCGATCCAGAAGGACTTCGCATGCCCGAAATCACCCGGCGCCGTGCCCTGGCGGCCGGAGCCGCCGTCGCCGCCGCAGCCGGCCTCCAGGCGCAGACAGCCCCGGCCTCCGCAGCCACCCCGCCTTCTCCCTCCGCGCCTTCCGGCCATGACCACGGGGGTTCCGGCCATGACCACGGGGGTCCCGAGTCCTTCGACGAGGTCTATCTGGGCCGCCGGATACAGGGCCGCCCGACCGCCGGCGGACACCACCACGGCTCCGGGTACGGCGTGTTCATCGACGGGGTCGAGCTGCATGTGATGCGCAACGCGGACGGCAGCTGGATCAGCGTCGTCAGCCACTACGCCCCGGTCCCGAGCCCCCGCGCCGCCGCCCGCGCCGCCGTCGTGGAGCTGCAGGGCGCCCCGCTCGTCCCCCTCAACTGACCACCCGCACACGGAAGTTCCGGAGTCACCCGCACATGACCGTACGCAAGAACCAGGCGAACCTCACTGCCGACGAGAAGCTGCGGCTGGTCGCCGCGTTCGTGGAGCTCAAGCGCAGTGGCCGCTACGACGCCTTCGTCACGACCCACAACGGCTTCATCACCGGCGACACCGATACCGGTGAACGGACGGGTCACCGCTCGCCGTCGTTCCTGCCCTGGCACCGCAGATTCCTGATCGAGTTCGAGCGGGCGCTCCAGTCCGTCGACTCATCGGTCGCGCTGCCGTACTGGGACTGGACGGCCGATCGCTCTCCGCGCTCCTCACTGTGGGCGCCGGACTTCCTCGGCGGCAACGGGCGCACCAGGGACGGCCGGGTGATGGACGGGCCGTTCGCCGCTGCCGGGGGTAACTGGCCGATCACCGTGCGCGTGGACGGCCGTACGTATCTGCGACGCTCGCTCGGCGACGGGGGACTCGAACTGCCGACGCGGGCCGAGGTCGACTCGGTGCTCGCGCTGTCCACGTACGACATGGCTCCCTGGAACAGCGCCTCGGACGGTTTCCGCAACCATCTCGAAGGGTGGCGGGGCGTCAACCTGCACAATCGCGTCCATGTGTGGGTGGGCGGCCAGATGGCCACCGGGGTCTCCCCCAACGATCCGGTCTTCTGGCTGCACCACGCCTTCATAGACAAGCTGTGGGCCCAGTGGCAGCGCCGGCACCCGGCCTCCGGGTATCTGCCGGTGGGCGGCACTCCGGACGTCGTCGACCTCAACGAACCGATGAAGCCGTGGAACGACGTGCGCCCCGCGGATCTGCTGGATCACAGGGCGTACTACACGTTCGACGCCGACTGAGGCCGCGCCGGTGGCGTCGGCCGCGGCTCAGCGCGCGGCCGACGCCCAGGGACCGACGCCGCCGACTCGTTCGACGGAGTAGCGCACGATGTAGCCGGGTCCCTTCGGCGCCGGGAACTCGGCGTCGGGGGACATATAGACCTTGGCCAGGCGGTTGAGCAGGTCCCATGTGCCGTCGCTCGGCTGCACGGTGGCCCGCGCCCGCAGCACCGCGTACTCGTTCAGGAGGACGCCGGGTACCCGCGGCGCGTCGAAGGACAACACGACCCGCGGGTCCCGCTCGATGTTGCGCAGCTTCACATGCCGCGCCATATGACCGCTGACGACCTCGTCGCCGTCGAGCCCGATCCAGATGACGGTCACCTGCGGGCTCCCGTCCGGGTTGATGGTGCTCAGGTGAGCCATGGGGCCGGATTCGATCAGGTCCCGCAGTTCCCGCGGCAGAGGGCTGTTCCGGTTCGTCACGTCCACTCAACGAGAGTGGCGGCCGGAAGGACACGCCCGCCACGCCGAGCCGAGCCGAAAGGCAGGCCCTAGTCGTCGCCGGCCGTGCGGCACTCCGGGTGGCCCCAGCCCTGTGCGTTCTTGGCGATCGGGTCGCCCGCCGCGTACGAGCGGCCGCAGACGCAGCGGCCCGGGAACTTCGCCTTGATCGTACGGCTGGTGGTGCGCTTGCGGGCGGGTGCGCCCCGGCGGGCCGGGGCGGCGGCCGGGGCGGCCGACGGTGGCGGCTCCGGGGAGCCCAAGGCGCTGCCCGCCGGTTCCTGGACGCTGGCCGCCTGGCTGGCGGCGCGGTCCGCGAAGTCGTTGAGGCGGTCGCCGTCGGCCTGGTGCGCGGGAACGTAGCGGAACTTCACCTCACGGCCGTCCAGCAGCTCGTCGATGCGCACGACCAGGTCCTGGTTGGCGACGGGCTTTCCGGCTGCGGTCTTCCAGCCGTTGCGCTTCCAGTTGGGCAGCCAGGTGGTGACGGCCTTCATCGCGTACTGGGAGTCCATCCGGATCTCCAGCGGGACGTCCCGCTCGACCGCGGCCAACAGACGTTCCAGCGCGGTGAGTTCGGCGACGTTGTTGGTGGCCTTGCCCAGCGGGCCGGCCTCCCAGCGGCTGGGGATCTCGTCGTCGTCGGCGACGACCCAGGCCCATCCGGCAGGTCCGGGGTTCCCCTTCGAAGCCCCGTCGCAGGCGGCCACAACACGTTCAGGCATGCCTCTGATCATGCCACGCTCCGGCCACGCCTCCGGGTCCGGGTCGGGCGCCTTCACTGTCGAGGAGGCGCAGCCCGAGCGCTGCGGTCAGGACACCTCCGTCATGGTCGGCATCTGACCCTTGGTGGTGGTGATGTCGATGACCGAGAAGTTGGCGCCCTGGGGGTCGCTCAGCGCGGCGAACCGGCCGAACGGGCTGTCCATCGGCCCGAACCGCAGGATGGCGCCGTGCTTGGTCGCCCGGTCGACGGCCGCGTCGCAGTCGTCGACGGTGAAGTACACGTTGATGTACGGCGGGACCTCGGGCGGGAAGTCGTCCGTCATCTTCATCCGGCCGAGGACCGGCTCGCCGCCGAGCTCGAAGATCCGGAAGTCGACCGCCTCGTCCTCGAGCTGCTTGCCGCGGTACGGGAAGACGGCGGGGAAGAACGCGTCGGACTTCTCCGGCTCACGGGTGAAGACCTCGGCCCAGCAGTACGCGCCGGGCACGCCCTTGGCCTCGAAGCCCTCGTGAAGGCCGGCCTGCCAGACGCCGAAGACGGCACCGCCCGGGTCGCGGGCCAGCGCCATGGTGCCGAACTCGCCGACCTGCATCGGCTCCATCAGCACCTCGCCGCCGTTGTCCCTGATCTTCTGCGCGGTCGCGGCGGCGTCGGGTGCGGCGAAGTACAGGCACCAGGCGGACTGGCCCTCCTGCCCGGGCATGGGCGGTACGACGGCGGCGACCGCCTTGCCGTCGGCGTACGCCTGTGTGTAGTTGCCGTACTCGGACGACGCCTCACCGAACGTCCAGCCGAGTACGTCGCCGTAGAAGCTCTTGGCCCCCTCGACATCGGTGAACATCGCGTCGGCCCAACAGGGCGTTCCCTCGGGTTGTACCGCCATGGCGTTCGACCTTCCCCGGTTCGACGGTTGGGGTTCGTTCCTCACGCTAGTCACGCCGGGGTCGCGCCGCGCGCCGAAGTGCGGTTCTGTCCCACACTGGAACGGGGACAGCGGTGGACGGAACGGGGCAGAGGCGATGCGCGCATGGGTGGTGGACCGGCCGGGTCCCGTCGAGCGGGAGCCGCTGCGGTTCGTGGAACGGCCGGTCCCGGTCCCGGAGCCCGGCGAGCTGCTGGTGCATGTGCGGGCCTGCGGGGTGTGCCGTACGGATCTGCACGTGTCCGAGGGGGACCTGCCGGTGCACCGGCCGGGGGTGACCCCCGGGCACGAGGTCGTGGGCGAGGTGGCCGGAACGGGAGCGGCCGTGAGCGGATGGGCGGTCGGCGACCGGGTGGGGGTCGCGTGGCTGCGCCGTACGGACGGCACGTGCCGGTACTGCGTGCGCGGGCACGAGAACCTGTGCCCCGGCTCCTTGTACACCGGCTGGGACGCCGACGGCGGGTACGCGGAGTACACGACCGTGCCGGCCGACTTCGCCTACCGGCTGCCGGCCGACGTGGACGACCTGGCTCTGGCGCCCCTGCTGTGCGCGGGCATCATCGGCTACCGGGCGCTGCTGCGGGCGTCGCTGCCATCCGGCGGGCGTCTCGGGCTCTACGGGTTCGGCGGCAGCGCCCACCTGTGCGCACAGGTCGCCCTGGCTCAAGGTGCCACCGTGCACGTTCTGACGCGGGACGAGGCCTCCCGGCGGCTCGCGCTCGACCTCGGGTGCGCGTCGGCGGGCGATGCCTACGACACGCCGCCGGAGCCGCTGGACGCGGCGATCCTGTTCGCACCGGTCGGTGATCTCGTGCCGGTGGCGCTGCGGGCCCTGGACCGCGGCGGGGTGCTGTCGGTTGCGGGCATCCATCTGACCGATGTCCCCGTGCTGCACTACGAGAGCGAGCTCTTCTACGAGAAGGAGCTGCGCAGCGTCACCTCGAACACGCGCCGCGACGGCCGGGAGTTCCTGGAACTCGCCGCCCGGTACGGAGTACGGGCGACGACGCACCCGTATCCGCTGTCCCAGGCGCTGAAGGCCCTCGGTGATCTGAAGGCGGGGCGCTTCGACGGGGCGGCCGTACTGGTGAACGACCTCTGAAACGGGCGGCGCCGACCAGGGTGCGCGCATCGCTGTCACGTGCGTGGATGGACTCGGAGACGTCTGGGGGCCGGAGGTGCGCTGTGGGCGTGGAAAACGCAGCAGACCCGCCGTACGGCGCCGCCTCGGACCCGCCGCATGGTGTGGAGGACGCCCTCGAGTCGATCGGCACGACGCTCGACGAGCGGACCACCTGCGAGGAGCTGGCCGCGTTCGTGTGCGGGCGGGTGTGCGACGCCGCCGCCGTGGACCTCCTGCCCGAGGACGTCTCCTCCGCGCCGCCGCCGACGATGCCGGTCCTGGAGCGGGTGGCGACGACAGGCCCGACCGAACTGCTCATGCCATGGACCGCGACCGGGGAAGCTCGCCCCCTGCCCGTGCAGGCACTCGACGAGGGGCATCCGGTCACCGCCTCGACGGACCTGTCCGGGGGTGTCCCGCGACGGGCCATGGCGGTGCCGCTACTGGGTCACGGCCGGGTGCACGGGGTGCTGCTGGCCGTGCGGGAGGGCGCGTCGTTCTCGGACCGGGACAGCGCAGTCGCCGGCTTCGCGGCCCGGCTGGCGGCCGTTCACCTGGCGCACGCGCGACGGTACACGGACATGCGCGGCACGGTGCTCCGCCTCCAGCAGGCGCTGCTGGCCGAGCCGGGGCGGCCCCATCCGAACCTGGACCTGGCCACGCGCTATCTGCCCGCGGGCGGCGGCACCCTCGTGGGCGGGGACTGGTTCGAGACGGTGCGGTTGCACTACGGGCGGACCCTGCTGGTGATGGGCGACGTCATGGGGCACGGTCTGGACGCGGCGGTCGACATGAACTCCTACCGGTCGATGCTGCGCTACATCGCCTCCGCCGATCTGCCGCCCCATCGGGTGCTGCGCGGGCTGGACACCGCCGTCGCCGAGGACGGCACCCGCCCTCCGGCCACCTGTCTGCTCGCCCAGATCGACCCGGCGCGGAGTATGGCGTCGCTGGCCAGCGCCGGGCATCTGCCGCCCGCCGTGTTCGGCTGGGACGGGACCGGCGAACTGCTGGACGTGCCGGTCGGGCCTCCGCTCGGGACGGGGATCGGCGGCTACGAGCCGGCCACCCGGGCGCTCACGCCTGACGACACTCTGCTGCTGTACACGGACGGTCTCGTGGAGCGGCGCGAGGAGGACATCGACGTCTCCCTGTCCCGGCTGGCGGGGCTGCGGCTGCGGCCGGGGGCGAGCACCGAGGAACTGCTCACGGACCTCCTCGCCCGTCTCGACGCCCGCCGCGCGGAGGACGACGTCGCGGTCATGGCCGCCCGCATCCGCCGTCCGGGGTCGTGAGCCGCCGCCCGGATCCCCCCGTCGGGCCTCAGGGCGTGGGCAGGTGCAGCATGCGGGTGATCGTGCGCAGGACGCCGTTCTCGGTGTGGGGCGGCGCCAGGTGACGGGCCCGCCGGATCACCTCCGGGTGGGCGTTGGCCATGGCGAAGGACCACTCGGCCGCGTCGAGCATTTCGAGGTCGTTGAGGTAGTCCCCGAACACCATCGTCTGCGCGGGTGTGATGCCCAGGTCGCGCTGGAGCCTGCGTATGGCCGCGCCCTTGTTGGCGGTGGGGCTCATGATGTCCACCCAGTGCTGGCCGGAGACGACGACCTGGTGGGTGGCGGTGAGGGGCTTCAGGGCCGGTGCGGTGGTCTCCTCGACGGGCCCGAAGTCGAAGAGGGCCACCTTGAGGAACTCGTCGTCGACGGTGGTGAGGTCCTCGACCGTCTGCAGCAGGGCGTAGTAACGCTTCGCCTCGGTCACGAAGGCGTCGTCGGTCCGCTCCACGTAAGCGGACTTCTTTCCGCACAGGACGGCCCCGACATCCACTCCGTCGGCAGCGAGCCGCCGCGTGGTCCCGACGACCCGGGCGGCCACCGTGGGATCGAGGAGGTCGGAGCTCAGCTCCACTCCGTCGCGTACGACGTACGTGCCGTTCTCGGCGACGAAGACCATGCCGTCACTCGCCTCGGCGAACTGCCGGGCCAGCGTGGCGTACTGCCGGCCGCTTGCCGGGCTGAAGAGCACACCGCGTCGGCGTAGTTCGGTGAGGAGCGGCCACAGGTCCTCGGGGATCCGTCCGGCGCCGTCGAGGAGTGTGCCGTCCATGTCGGTGACGACGAGCCGGATGTCGACGGGATCGCTCGGGAGCTCGGGTGTGGTGGGGAGACACGTGGGCGTGGCGGACATGTCCTGCTTTCTGCGCGGGAGGGGGAGGGGTGGGCTCGGTCCTGTCCTCGGCGCCGTTGCCTCGTTCGTCGGTGCCATCCTAGAGGGCCCTCCCTTCACGCCGACTCCCACGGGAGCTACCGGGACGGATCTCGGTCGAGATTCCGAACGCTCCCTGCGTAAGCTCGGGAACCGCACGGACGCGTCCCTCTCATGGCTTCACACGACCGCCGGTTTTCCGGAAGACTTCTGCAAAGTTTCGAGAGCGCGTCCCGGACCGGTGGTGGCGCAGTGAGGAAACCCTCAACGGAGGTGGGGCAATTGGCAGCGCACGAGGCCGACGCGGAGGAGGCACCGGAGGCGCAGGGCAAGGTGACGATCACGGAGATCGCCCGGCAGGCCGGTGTCTCGGTGCCCACCGTGTCCCGTGTGGTCAACGGCCGCTCCGACGTGGCGCCGGGGACCCGGGCCCGCGTCGAGGACCTGTTGCGCCGGCACGGCTACCGCAAGCGCGCCTCGGCGTCCGGCACCCGTGCCGCCCTTCTCGACCTGGTCTTCAACGACCTGGACAGTCCCTGGGCCGTGGAGATCATCCGGGGTGTCGAGGAGGTCGCCCACGCCGCCGGAGTGGGCACGGTGGTCTCGGCGATCCACGGACGCTCGGGGGACGCCCGCGAGTGGATGCAGAACCTGCGGGCGCGGGCCTCCGACGGGGTCATCCTGGTCACCTCGGTGCTGGAGCCCGTCCTGCACGAGGAACTGCGCATCCTGGGCGTGCCGATCGTGGTCGTCGACCCGGCCGGCTCCCCCGCCCTGGACGCCCCGACCATCGGCGCGGCCAACTGGGCGGGCGGCATGGCCGCCACCGAGCATCTGCTGCGCCTCGGCCATCGCAGGATCGGCCTGGTCGCGGGCCCGCCGCGACTGCTGTGCTCACGCGCCCGCCTGGACGGCTATCGGGCGGCGCTGGAGGGCGCCGGGATCGCCGTGGACGAATCACTCATCGTGCCCGGGGACTTCTACCACGAGTCGGGGTTCACGGGCTGCAACGCCCTTCTCGATCTTCCCGAGCCGCCGACCGCCGTCTTCGCGGCCAGCGACCAGATGGCCCTCGGCGCGATCGAGGCGTTGCGCCGGCGCGGGCTGCGGGTGCCGGAGGACATGAGCGTGGTGGGTTTCGACGACCTTCCGGAAGTCCGCTGGTCGGCTCCGCCGCTGACCACCGTGCGCCAGCCGCTGGCGGAGATGGGCAAACTGGCCGTCCGTACGGTGCTGCGGCTGGCCCGGGACGAGCAGCCCGACTCGCCGCGCGTGGAGCTGGGCACGGAGCTGGTGGTGCGGGCCAGCACGGCGCCGCCGCGAAAAGGCAGCTGACGCGGTGGCCCGGCGGTGCGGAACACCGCCGGGCCACCGTGCGGGGCGTCGTCACTTCCCGCCGAGCGCCTCCCGCAGCGCGACGTAGGCGGGTTTCGGCCGGAGTTGCTCGTCCCACGGCAGCGCGGCGCCCTCACCGGGGAAGACCGCCGGGATCCACGAGTACTTGTCGGTGTAGTCCCACACCGTGACTCCGACGCACCGGCGCACCGCCAGGCACGCCTCGGTCAGGTCGCGGTACCAGGTCGCCTGCTCGGCCAGCTTGGCCTCGGTCGCGGGCAGTTGCATACGCACGTCAACCTCGGTGAGCGCGGTGTCGAGGCCGAGCCGGGAGAACCGGCGCAGGTTCTCCTCCAGGGTCGACGGATAGCCGTACTGCAGGGCGAGATGGGCCTGAAAACCGATGCTGTCGAGCGGGACTCCGCGCGCCTTGAGGTCCTTGGCCAGCTGGTAGTAGGCGTCGCTCTTGGGGCCGGTCGCCTCGATGTTGTAGTCGTTGAGGTACAGCTTGGCGTGTGGGTCGGCCTGGTGGGCCCAGCGCAGCGCGTCGGCGATGTAGCCGGGGCCGAGCGTCTTGTACCAGATGGTCTCGCGGTAGGTGCCGTCCTCGTTGAAGGCCTCGTTGACGACGTCCCAGGAGTAGACCTTGCCTCGGTAGTGCCGCACCTCGGTGGTGATGTGCTTCTTGAGGATCGCCCGCAGCTCGGCGGCCGTCCAGTCGTGTGAGGTGAGCCAGCCGGGCAGTTGGCTGTGCCACACCAGGGTGTGGGCGCGCACCCTCTGGTGGTTCCTGCGGGCGAGCTTCACGATCTCGTCGCCCTTGGTCCAGTCGAACACGCCCTGCTCGGGCTCGGTGGCGTACCACTTCATGCCGTTGCCGGGGGTGATCATGTCGAATTCGCTGCCGAGGAGCGCCGTGTAGGCGGTGTCGGTGAGTTCCGGGTTGTCGGTGGCGCTGCCGAAGTAGCGGCCGTGCCGCTGGGCGAGTTCGGCGAGCGTGGGCGTGCGGTGAGCGGCGTGTGCAGCGGGCCCGGTGGCGAAACCCGCGGACACCAGGAGTGCGGCGAGGGCCCCGACGAGTCTGAGCCGGGTGCGGGACGAGGTCTTCGTGCGCATGGTGCGACTCCTCACGGTCAGGTGTGTGCTTGAGCCGTACTGCCTCGGCGGGCAACGCTTGCGACGGGGCGAACGCTGCCCGCGGGGCAGTACGTCCGCGGGGCGTGTCATCCCTTCGAGGCGCCCGCGGTGAGGCCGCCGACGAGCTGGCGTTCGGCGACCGCGTAGAAGGCGAGGGCGGGGACCATGGCCAGGACGAGGTACGCGAAGACGCGGGCCGTGTCCTGGGCGTACTGGCCCTGGAACTGCTGGACGCCGACGGGGATGGTCCACCACTTCGGCTCGTTGAAGACGAGCAGCGGCAGCAGGAAGTTGTTCCAGCTGCCGACCACGGCGAGGACGGAGACGGTGCCGAGCGCCGGCCGCGCCATGGGCAGCAGCACCCGCCAGAAGAAGCCGAACGGGCCGCAGCCGTCGAGGGTGGCCGCCTCCTCCAGTTCGCCGGGGATCTGCCGGAAGAAACCGCGCAGGATGACGATGGTCATCGGCAGTCCGAAGGCGGCCTGCGGGAGGATCACGCCGAGCGGGTTGCCCAGCAGGTCCATCGAGCGCAGCAGCAGGAACAGCGGCAGGGCCGCCACCGCGAAGGGGAACATCAGCCCGAGCGTGAACAGCGTGAACAGCACCTCACGGCCCCGGAAGGCGAACCGGGCGAAGGAGAAGGCAGCGAGGGCGGAGACCGCGACGACGAGGACGGTCGTCGCCACCGCGATGAGTGTGCTGCTGCCGATCATCCGCCAGAACGCACCCGAGCCGAGGATGCCGGTGTAGTTGGAGGTCACCCAGGGATCGGGCAGTCCGATGGGGTTCCGGGAGAGCTGGTCGGTGGACTTGAAGCCGGAGAGCAGGGCATACAGCACGGGCACGGCCATCACCGCGCCCACGGCGACCAGCACGACATGCACCGGCAGGGTGCGCGTGCGGGTGGCGCCCTTGCGCGGCCGTCGCGCGGCTTGCGCGGCCTTGGTCAGCGTCATGCGCCGCCTCCTCGCATCGTGGTGGTGGCTCCTTCTAGGTCGCGGCGGAGTACGAAGCGCTGGTAGGCGAGGGCGAAGAGGAGGCTGATGCCGAACATGACCACGCTGATCGCGCTGGCGTAGCCGACCTGGTAACGCTTGAAGCCGTACTGGAACATGGTCACGGCCATGGTCTCCGAGTGGTGGTCGGGGCCGCCCGTGGTGACCACCCACACCAGGTCGAAGAGCTGGATCGCCCCGATCACGGACAGGAAGACGCTGATGCGCAGGGTGGGCGCGAGCAGCGGCAGGGTGATGCTGCGGAACCGCTGCCAGGGCCCGGCGCCGTCGATCAGCGCCGCCTCGGTCAACTCCGGCGGGATGGCCTGCAGTCCGGCAAGGTAGAGCATCATGTGGAAGCCGAAGTACTTCCAGGTCATGACCAGGAAGAGGGTCGCCATGACGGTGGAGGGATCGGAGAACCACTTGCCGCCGAGGCTGCCGAGGCCGAAGTCGCCGAGCAGGTGGTCGGCGAGCCCCTCGTCCGGGGCGAAGATCATGCCGAACAGGACGCCGGTGATGGCCTCGGACAGGACGTACGGGGCGAAGAACAGCATCCGGTAGACGGCCCGGCCGCGCAGCCGCTGGCTCAGGAGGACGGCCAGGGCGAGCGCGAACGGCAGTTGCAGTACGAGCGACAGGACCACGATGACCAGGCAGCGCCACAGGTCGCCCAGGAAGACCGGGTCCTGGAAGAGCCGGGTGAAGTTGTCGGCGCCGGTGTAGTCGGAGGGCAGGCCGAAACCGCCCCACCGGAAGAACGCGGCGTACCCGGCGAACAGCAGCGGCAGCAGGACCAGCGTGCCGAACAGCACCAGAGCGGGCAACTGGAAGGAGACCGCGGTGAGCCAGTGCAGCGCGCGCCGCCGGGCCCGCCCGCCGGCCGCGGTCGCGGCCGGGGGCGGGAGGGCGACGCCGGGACCCGACCGCTTGTCGGGGAGGAAGGTGGAGGTCATCGACGGCTACTGCTCTTCCTTCGCGGCCTTGGTGATCGACTGGGTGACCTGCTCGGGCGACTTGGAGCCGGCGATGAGGGCGGCGACGCTGTCGTTGACCTCCTGGCCGACGGCGGGCGCGTACGCCTGGTCGAGGTAGAGCTGGAAGCCGGTGGCTCCCTTCAACTGCTGGTTCACAGCTTTCAGGTTGGGGTCGGCCAGGGAGTCTTCGGCCGAGGTGACCACCGGGATGACACCGGTCTTGGTGACCAGGGTGCGGTCGGTGGTGGCGGAGGCGAAGAACTTCAGGAAGTCGACCGCCGCCTGCGGTGCGCCCTTGCGCACCCCATGGCCGCCGCCTCCGCCGAACACCTCGGTGATCGAGCCCTTTCCGCCCTCGACCGCGGGGAACGGGAAGAAGCCGAGGTCGCTGCCGATGCCCTTGCCGGCGCTCTTCTGTGTCTGTGGTGCCCACTGGCCCATCAGCTCCATGGCGGCCTTGCCGTTGCCGACCGCGGCGGCTTCGCCGGTGGGGGTGGAGTACGCGGCGCCGAGGAACCCCTTCTGGAACGGTTCGAGTTGGACCAGGTCCTTGAGGTGCTGTCCGGCCTCGACGAACCCGGCCCCGGTGAAGTCCTTGCTGTCACCCGCCTTCTGCAGGGCGTCGAGACCGGCCGTGCGCATCACGAGGTAGGCCCAGTAGAACATGCCGGGCCACTTCTCCTTGCCTGCCAGGCCGATGGGCGTGATGCCGGCGGACTTCAGCTTGCGTACGGCGTCGAGGTAGGCGCTCCAGGTGGTCGGGGGCGCACTGATGCCGGCCCGTTTGAAGAGCGCCTTGTTGTACCAGAAGCCGATCATGCCCATGTCGAAGGGGATGCCGTAGACCTTGTTGTCCAGGAGGTACGGCTGTTTCGCGACGGACATCAGCGTGCCGGACCACGCCTTGGTGCTGTCGGTGAGGTCCTCGACGAGCCCGGCGTCGACCTGCTGCTTGAGGACACCGCCGCCCCAGGTGTGGTAGATGTCCGGCAGCTTCCCCGAGGCGGTCAGCGCGGTCATCTTCGACTTGTACGCCTCGTTCTCCAGCGAGACGATCTTGATCTTCACCTTGGGGTTCTGCGCCTCGAACTGCCGGGCGAGGGAGGCCCAAACCCCCTTCGCCGGCTCGGTGGTGGTGATGTTCCACCACTCGATCGTGGTCGTCCCCGACGATCCTCCGTCCGAGCCGCCGCCTCCGCAGGCGCTCAGTGCCGCCATTCCCACACCGGCGGCGGAGGCGGCCAGGAAGCCGCGGCGGGACAGAGCCGGGTCGCCCATCATGTGCTCCTTGGGGTACGGGACGGAGCGTCCACATCCGTCCGCAGGGGTGATCACAACAGCCTGACTGAAAAGTTTCCGAAACGCTCCGGAAAGGGCACTGCTGCCGCACCCTAGAGACAGCCTCTGAAGAGTGGCAACCCCCTGTGCACCGCCAATCTGACGGCAACCACGGCTGCTCTGGTGGGCGTTGACAGCGCCAAGGCAGCCCCGTAACTTCCGATCACGTCAGTCCGAGAATTTCTGAAGGATTCCGGAAACACCCTGGGATCAAGGAGTTCCATGGTCCAGCCCTGGCAGGACACGACGCTGCCCGCCCCCGTACGCGCGGCCGAACTGCTGGCCCGGATGACCCTGGAGGAGAAACTCGCCCAGCTGTCCAGCGTGTGGCCCGGTTCCACCGCCGGCGGCGAGGACGTGGCACCCCTCCAGCACGAGCTGTCCGAAGAAGTCGACCTCGGCGCCCTGCTGCCTCACGGCCTGGGCCAGTTGACCCGGCCGTTCGGTACCGCCCCGGTCGACCCGGCGGAGGGCGCGGCGCGCCTCGCGGACCTGCAGCGCGGGATCGCGGCGGCGAACCGGTTCGGCATCCCCGCGCTGGCGCACGACGAGTGCCTGACCGGCTTCACCGCCTGGCGTGCCACGGTCTTCCCGACGCCGCTGGCCTGGGGCGCTTCCTTCGACCCCGAACTGGTCGCGGAGATGGCGGCGGGCATCGGGGACGGCATGCGCGAAGCGGGCGTGCACCAGGGGCTCGCACCTGTACTGGACGTCGTGCGCGACCCCCGCTGGGGCCGTACGGAGGAGTCCATCGGCGAGGACCCGTATCTGGTCGCGACCATCGGCACCGCCTACGTACGCGGCCTGCAGTCGGCCGGTGTCATCGCCACGCTGAAACACTTCGCGGGCTACTCCGCCTCACGCGGTGCCCGCAACCACGCGCCCGTGTCGATCGGCCCGCGGGAGCTGGCAGACGTGATCCTGCCGCCGTTCGAGATGGCGGTGCGCGACGGCGGAGCGAGCTCGGTGATGGCCGCCTACAACGACCTGGACGGGCTGCCGGCCCACGCCCACACGCCGCTCCTGACCCACCTTCTCCGTGATCTCTGGGGGTTCGAGGGCACGGTGGTCGCCGACTACTTCGGCATCTCCTTCCTCGAGAGCGCCCATCACGTGGCGGCCTCTCCCGGCCAGGCCGGCGCGCTGGCCCTGACCGCGGGTGTGGACGTGGAACTGCCCGCCGTACGGTGCTTCGGCACACCTCTGCTGGAGGCGGTCCGGGCAGGGCAGGTGCCCGAGCCGTCGGTCGACCGGGCGGTGCTGCGCGTGCTGACCCAGAAGTGCGAACTCGGCCTGCTGGACCCCGACTGGGCGCCTCAGCCCCCGCCGGTCCTCGATCTCGATCCGCCGCGGCTGCGGGAGCTGGCGGCGCGACTGGCCGAGGAGTCGGTGGTGCTGCTCGCGGACGAGGGGGGTGTCCTGCCACTCGGCGACGGCGGACGGATCGCGGTCGTGGGCCCGCTCGCCGACGATCCCGCCGGGATGATGGGCTGCTACTCGTTCCCGCGCCATGTCGGTGTCGAACACCCCGACCTGCCGATGGGCGTGGACGTGCCGACGGTACGCGAGGCACTGCGCGCCGAGTTCCCGGGCGCCGACCTCGTCTCCGATCCCGCCGGGGCGGACCTGTGCGTCGCGGTCCTCGGGGACCGCTCGGGCCTGTTCGGGCGCGGCACCTCGGGCGAGGGCTGCGACGCACCGGACCTTCGACTGCCGCAGGGCCAGGACGAGTTGCTGGACGCCCTGCTGGAGACCGGTACCCCGGTGATCCTGGTCCTGCTGACGGGAAGGCCCTATGCCCTGGGCCGCTGGGCCGACCGACTGGCCGCCGTGGTGCAGGCGTTCTTCCCCGGCCAGGAGGGCGGCCGGGCCGTCGCCGGGGTGCTGTCGGGCCGGGTCAACCCGTCCGGCCGGCTTTCGGTGAGCGTGCCGCGCCACCCCGGCGGCCAGCCCTGGACGTATCTCGCGCCGCCGCTCGGCCGTGTGAGCGGCGCCAGTTCCATCGACCCGACGCCGCTGTTCCCCTTCGGCCACGGGCTGTCGTACACACGCTTCGACTGGGAGGCACCACACGTCGACGACCTGTTGCCGGCCACGGACGGCGAGACCACCCTGCGGCTCACCGTCCGCAACACCGGTGACCGCGCGGGCACGGAGGTCGTGCAGGTCTATCTCCGCACCCCTGTGGGCCGCGTGGCCCGGCCGGTGAACCGTCTGGTGGGCTACGCGCGGGTGCCGCTGCGGCCGCAGGAAGCCGCGGAGGTCCATGTCACGGTCCCGGCCGATGCGGCGGCGTACACCGGCCCCGACGGCACGCGCATCGTCGAACCCGGCCCGGTACTGGTCGACCTCTCCGCCTCCAGCACGAACGTCCGCCACAGCGTCGCACTGACGCTCACGGGCGAGAAGCGGGTGGTGGGGCACGACCGTCGGTTCGGGTGCGAGGTGAGCGTGAAGTAGCGCGGTGGGTCCCGCCGCGGCAGGGGACCGCGGCGGGCCCCACCGTCACCGCGCGGTTGCGGGCAACGCACTATCGATGGCTCAGCACGTTGACCACTCGGCCGTTGGGGTCGCGGACGAAGAACCGGCGCACTCCCCATTCCTCGTCCCGCAGGGGGTGCACGATCTCCGCACCGCTCTCGCGTGGCTCTCCGGCAAGGCTTCGGACATGATGTTGGGTACGACGCGGCGAACGGCCATCAACGACTCCCACTGACACGCGAGAACGAACGGTTGACCGGTGGGGCGAATGCGCTGGAAGGCGGGGCCCACCAAGCAGTCAATACCCAGCGACCGAACTTCACCTGGTCGAGTGAACTAGATCTTGCCGAGGCGCTGAGAGGGATGTTTCCGCGTGGACCGGGGTACCTACCGAGATCAAATGCGCACTCCCCTGCCGAGGTGGAGCCGACATGTCCCCCGAACCGGTGGTGGCGAACCCCTTCGCCCGTAGCTACGCCCTCGGCCCGTTCACAGTGGTCGAGGTGTCGGGCGAGATCGACATGGCGTCGGCGGGCTCCGTGGCCGAGCATCTGGAGGCGGCCACCGGTCGGCCCGCGCCCGATGTGCTGGTCGACCTGCGGCCCGTCGTCTTCTTCGACTGCTCGGGCCTGCGCGTCCTGTGCCGGGCGGAGGCCAGGGCGCGGGAGCGCGGCGGACGGCTCCGGCTGGTGTCGGACCGGTACCGCATCCCGCGGCTGCTGCGCGCAGCGGGCCTGCTCAAACGCTTCCCGCCACTCCCGGAGTTGCCGAGTCCCGACAAAGAGTCCCCCACGTCCGAATGATTCCAGGGGCCGGCCGGCGGCCCCACTCCGCCTGGCCGGCCCCTGGTGCGAGATCACGTGGCATACCGCGACCGGGCCCGCACTCCCCAGCTACGAGCCCTCGACACGCTCGCGAGAACCACGCGATCCCGGTCCTCAGAACGCGAAGACGGAGGTCCCGTAGGAGTTCTTCACGCACTGGTTGCCGAAGGTGTGCTCAAAGGCGACGCGCTTGCCCTGCCAGACGCCCTCCGCGGTGACGACCACGGGATCGTACTGCTTCGTACACAGGGCGCCTTCCCTGATCGACAGAAGCGCTTCGAAGTCGCCACCGGCGGCGCGCAGTTCGGCGCAGGCATCGGCGGCGGCCGGATGGCTCCCGGAGGCGGTGGGGGCGCAGGTCAGTGTGACCGCGCGCTGGGGTGTGGCAAGGGCGGCGGTCTCGCCATGACCCACGGTCAGGACGAGCGCCGAGGGGGCGTAGAGAGAGGCGGGGGCGGCGTTCGGGGCGGCGAGTGCGGACCCGGTCAGGGGGCCGCAGACGGCGGTGGCCGTCAGGGTGAGGGTCGCTGCCCAGCGCGCGGTGTTCGGCATTGTGTGCATCCTTCCGCTCGTATCGGAGTGACGGTTCGGCTCCGGTCGTACGTATGCCGGAGCCGGCCCGGTCGTGTGCCGGTTCGGCGTGCGCGAGTCTGCCGAGTCCGCGCACGAAACTCACATCGACCCCACACATTTCAGTAACTTTGAGTATTGAATCAGTGGCGTGAAGTAACAGAATCCGATCGCGCGAGCCCCGGAACGGTGCGGTTGCCGATCGCCTCGAGCAACCTACTGGCCGGATTTGTACGGCTCGGCAATCGGCCTGAAACATTCCGCTTAGCGCCGCAGTAAGCGCCGTCTTCTGCCCACGGCAAACACCGCCGGACAGCCCTTGCTTCTGCCACGCAACGGAGTAATCGTCATTACATGATTACCGAAGAGCAGCGAGAGAAGCTGCGCGGCTGGTTCGCCGGCCGCCTGCCCGACGATCTGTTCGAGAGCCTGGTGGAGGTCACGGTCGACCGTGAGGAGATCACCGTCGTCGGCCGCATCCCCGAGCCACGGCTCGCCGAGGGCACCTCGGCCGCCGAGAAGGAGGCGGCCGTCGCGGCCCGTATCCAGGAGTTCCGCGAGCGCACCCGCGAGGACCGGATCGCGGTGGCACGCGAAGCGGAGCACCGGTTCCGCAAGAAGGTCTCCTGGGGCGTGGAGTGCGGCGGTGAGCGCGCCCTGTTCACGCATGTCGCGGCGCCCGTGATGACCCGGTTGCGCCAGCCCGAGCGCCTGGTGCTGGACACGCTCATCGCCGGCGGCGTGGCCCGCAGCCGCAGCGACGCACTCGCCTGGTGTGTGCGCCTGGTGCAGAGGCACACCGACGACTGGCTCACGGAATTGCGCGAATCACTGGAACACGTGCAACGCGTCCGTGCCCAGGGACCGGACACGGAGCCCAAGGGGGGCCCACCGGCAGAGGAGGAGTGAGCGGCCCGCAGGGCGTCAGGGCCGCCGGTCGCCCCGATCCCGGTGATCACCACCGCCGAGGGCCTCTCCGGTCCGCTGCTCGCCCTCCGACCCGCCGGGCGGGGGCGGGCCGGTGACCGTGACGCGCGCGGCACGCAGCAACCGGTCACCCACCCGGTACCCCGGGCTCAGGATCTCGGTGCAGGTCAGACGATCCGCGTCCGGGGACACGGCGTGGGTCACGGCCTCGTGCCACTGGGGGTCGAAGGGCTCGTCCTCCTCCCCGAACGTCCGCAACCCCAGGGAGCCCAGCTGGGTCTCCAGTACGTCGGCGACGGCTTTGAGACCGGGAGTCATGGCCTCCTGCCGTCGGGCTCCCTCGACGGCGTCCAGCACGGGCAGCAGGGCCCGCAGGACGTTCTCCGTGGCGATCTCTCGCACCGCCAGTCGGTCGCGCCGCACCTGCTTGCGGTAGTTGTCGTATTCGGCCTTCACCCGCTGCAGGTCGGCGGTGCGCTCGTCGAGCAGACGCCGCAACTCCGTGCTCTGCGGCCGGCTACGGTCCATGGTCAGCCCGCCCGTGATGTGTCGTCATCATCCACGATCTCGGCGTCCACGACGTCGTCGTCGGTCCGGCCGCCGCCGCTCGCCGCGCCCTTCTCCGACGTCGTGCCGCCTTCGGCGCGCGCCCGCTCGTACAGGGCGCTGCCCATCTTCTGGGCCGCGGCGGACGCCTTGTCGATGGCCTGCCGGATCTGAGCCGTGTTGTCCCCTTCGGCGGACTCGGCCTTGAGCTTCTCCTTCAGCTCGGCAATGGCGCTCTCCGTCTCGCTCCTCGCGTCGGCAGGGATCCTGTCCCCGTTTTCCTTGATGAGCTTCTCGGTCTGGTAGACGAGCTGCTCGCCCTGGTTGCGGGTCTCGGCCGCGTCGCGCCGCCTGCGGTCCTCCTCGGCGTGCTGCTCGGCCTCGCGGACCATGCGGTCGATGTCGTCCTTCGGCAGCGCGGAGCCGCCGGTGACGGTCATCTTCTGCTCCTTGCCCGTGCCGAGGTCCTTCGCCGCGACGTGCATGATGCCGTTGGCGTCGATGTCGAAGGACACCTCGATCTGCGGGACACCGCGCGGGGCCGGCGGCAGACCGGTCAGCTCGAACATGCCGAGCTTCTTGTTGTACGCCGCGATCTCGCGCTCGCCCTGGAAGACCTGGATCTGCACGGACGGCTGGTTGTCCTCGGCCGTGGTGAAGACCTCCGAACGCTTCGTGGGGATCGTGGTGTTGCGCTCGATGAGCTTGGTCATGATGCCGCCCTTGGTCTCGATACCGAGGGACAGCGGGGTCACATCGAGGAGCAGGACATCCTTGACCTCACCCTTGAGCACGCCGGCCTGCAACGAGGCACCGACGGCCACGACCTCGTCCGGGTTCACGCCCTTGTGCGGCTCCTTGCCGGTCAGTTCCCGGACCAGGTCCGTCACCGCCGGCATCCGGGTCGAACCACCCACGAGGATCACATGGTCGATGTCGGACAACTTGATCCCGGCGTCCTTGATCGCCTGGTGGAACGGCGTCTTGCAGCGCTCCAGCAGGTCGGCGGTCAGCTGCTGGAACTGCGCCCGGGTGAGCTTCTCGTCCAGGTGGAGCGGACCCTCGGCAGAGGCCGTGATGTAGGGCAGGTTGATGCCCGTCTCGGACGCGCTCGACAGCTCGATCTTGGCCTTCTCGGCGGACTCGCGCAGCCGCTGCACCGCCATCTTGTCCTTGGACAGGTCGATGCCGTACGCGTTCTTGAACTGCGTCACCAGGTGGTCGACGACCCGCTGGTCCCAGTCGTCGCCGCCCAGATGGGTGTCGCCGTTGGTGGCCTTCACCTCGATGACACCCTCGCCCATCTCCAGGAGCGACACGTCGAAGGTGCCGCCACCGAGGTCGAAGACGAGGACCGTCTGGTCGTTCTCCTTGTCGAGTCCGTACGCCAGCGCGGCCGCCGTGGGCTCGTTGATGATCCGCAGGACGTTCAGGCCCGCGATCTCCCCGGCCTCCTTGGTGGCCTGCCGCTGCGTGTCGTCGAAGTAGGCGGGGACGGTGATCACCGCATCGGTGACGTCCTCACCCAGATAGGACTCCGCGTCCCGCTTCAGCTTCTGCAACACGCGCGCGGAGATCTCCTGCGCGGTGTACTTCTTGCCGTCGATGGTGCCGCTCCCGGGGAAGCGCCATGACTGATCATCCATGTGGCGCTTGACGGAGCGTGCGGTGCGCTCGACGTTCGTCACCGCCTGCCGCTTGGCGACCTCGCCGACGAGCACTTCGCCGTTCTTGGCGAAGGCCACGACCGACGGGGTGGTCCGGGCACCTTCGGTGTTGGTGATGACGGTGGGCTCGCCGCCTTCGAGGACTGAGACCACCGAGTTCGTGGTGCCGAGGTCGATACCGACCGGACGTGCCATGGGGCCTCTCCCTCCTCATGCTTGTGAGCTGCGGGTTTGGGCTGACTGCCTCTCTTGCCTGAATAAAACTTGAGTGCCTTGTTGTCAAGTATGGCACCCGCCGCAGGCGCCGTCCGGCCCGCCGCGCCACGGACGCGCTCCACCGCTTTTCCCTCACTGCTCTCTCGGTGTGGAGCTCCGGAGACGCCCTGGTCGGCGGCGCGCACCGGCTCTTCGGCGTGGAGCGCGGCACCCTGTCGTACGTCGTCGCGTACGCGCTGTTCGCGGGGCTCGTGCGGCATGTCGACGCGTACGAGGTCGCTGTACGGCACCTGCCTGGACTTCTCGTCGGTGTTCCCGCGGCTCTCGCGGGTGCAGGCGACGCTGGTGGTCGGCGTCCTGTCGATCGCGTTCAATTTCATCGGCCGTTTCGGGCTGAACCTGGTGCAGTCGATCTCCACTTTTGCCAGGCTGATCATCACCTGTACCACTCCGTGGATGGTCGTGATGATGATCGGCGTGCTGTTCACCGATGTCCCCGGTCAGTTCGTCGGCCCGCCGGGGAAGCTCGCGGGCGGGGTCGAGATCAGCCTGCCGCTGTCGCCGGCCGTCGCCGCGGTCCTCTTCCTGGCGCTGCTGCGGCTGTTCCCTGAGCCCCGGGCGGCCTACGGGCCGCAGGGCGCGCGGCCGGCCCGTACGGTCCACGTGCCGGTACCGGCGATCACCGGGCCGGGCACGCCGGACGAAATCACTCCGGCGCTCGCGGTCGAGGGCGGCTGATGGAGGCCTGGCTCGACCTGTCGGTGCCCGTGGTCACCGGGATGCCCGTGTATCCCGGTGACCCGCAGGTCCAGGTGGAGCGAGCGCTGCGGGTGGCCACGGACGGGGTCAACGTACTGAGCGTGCACATGGGTTCGCAGTCCGGGACCCACGTGGACGCGCCGTACCACGTGAACTCGGCGTGGCCCGCGCTGGACGCGCTGCCGCTGGATCGGTTCACCGGCCCGGCGGTGGTGGCGGACGTACGGGGCCTGCCCACCCGCACGCCGATCACCCCCGAGTTGCTCGCCCCCGCGCTCAGCCTGCTGCGGCTCCAGCCGGGCGCGATCCTGCTGGTGGCGACCGGCTGGTCGGGGTACTGGGGCACAAACGCCTACCTGGCCCATCCCTGGCTGACGCCGGAAGCGATGCAGACGGTCGTCAACGCGGGCGTCCGCACGATCGGCGTGGACGCGCTGAGCGTCGATCAGAGCGGGGACCCGGACCTGCCGACCCACCGTGTGCTGTGCGGAGCGGGCGGTGTGATCGCCGAGAACCTGACGGGCCTCGACCGCGTCCTCGCCGCGCAGCTGGCGGGCTATTCGGTGGAGGTGTTCCTCTTCCCCCTCAACCTGCCGGGCGCGGACGGCGCCCCGGTCCGGGCCGTGGCCCGCGTCGGCAGTCGGGCGCGGTAGGAGCAGGCACCGGAGGGCACGCCATTGGCGCGTGCGGCGGACTCGCCGATGCGGACTCACCGATGGGGGCGCCGTCGCGAGCGGCGGGACCAGCGCATGCCGAAGAGGACAAGGTCGACCACGAGGACCACGACGCCAATGACCAGGAGGTAGGAAAGTCCATTGGCGACCGCGCCGATCAGTCCCAGGACGATCGCCACGAGGATGAGGAACAGGAAGAGCGCCATGGAAACACACCCTCCGTGCGACGGGTGATGAGCGCTCGCGGTGATCAGCGAGCCGGTCAGCGGCGTGCGAGGCGGCGTCCACGGTGCGCGCCGGGCTCGTAGCTCCTGGCGTAGTGTTCGAAGATCGCTTCCTCCCGCTCGACCGGCAGGACGTCGTCCAGGCCTATGGAAGGGGCCTTCTTCACCAACCCTCTCGGGTGCGCCACCTTGACGTAACCCGGTCCCAGGGTTGCCTCGTCGAGGGGGACGAAGACGAGCCGCTGCCGGGTCGGCAGCCCGGTACGGACGGTGGCCATGGCCGGTACGTCAGTGGTGGTGTCCACATAGACCGCTTCGAGGGCCCCGATCTTGCGCCCCTTTGGATCGATCACGTCGCGGTTGCGCCACTCTCGGATGTCGGCTGAATGGATCATGCCTCGCTCCTTGCGGCCCGCGGCCTCCCGCAGGTACTCCCCACCAGGGTTGGAGCGGCTACGCGGGAACCCGACATCCGTAACTTTACTCCGCCGGGTTCACCACGCGCTTGACCTGGTCTTTTCTGACACCCTCCCAGGGGAGACGCGGACAACTCCGTCCGGCGGCGGCCTCCGGCGGCGGAGCAGGCTCAGGTCCTGATCGTGCGTGCGATGTCCAGTGTCAGGCGCTGCCAGGGGTCGCGTGGGTCCCGGGAGGTCAGGGCGTGGATGCGGCGCAGGCGGTAGCGCAGCGACTGCGGGTGCAGATGGAGCACGCGGGCGGCCGCGGTCGCCGAGCCCGCGTCGATGTAGGCGGTCAGGGCCTCCAGCAGATGGCGCTGCTCCGGGTCGGTCAGCGGACCGAGGACGAGTCGGGCGATGTGGTCCGGGGTGGCGGCCGGATGCCCGGCGAGCAGGGCGAGAACGTGCGCGTCGGCGTCAGTGAGGATACGGCCGGACAGATGGGCGTGGGCGGGTGCGGTGTCGAGTGCGTCGGCGGCGAGCCGGTGGGCGACGGCGACCCGGTCCAGGCCCTCTCCGGTGATCGCGCAGCCACGCCAGGCCCGTTCGCCGAGGAGGACCGCCACCCGGTCGACCGCCGTCGCGGGGAGCAGCAGTACGGCGCGGGAGCCACGGACCGTCGACAGTGACGTACCGCCGTCGGCGAGGGAGCCGAGGAGTCCGGCGGCGGCCTCGTACGACATGTCGGGGCCGTCCCCGGTCGTCTGCTCGGCCACCAGCAGGCAGTACGGTTCGGGAAGCTGGATGCCGAGCCGGACCGACCGGTCCGTCAGTGCGCCCGCCGAGGCGTGCCGGCCGGCTATCAGGTCGTCGAGCAGCAGCCGCAGCGCGCGGTCCCGGTCCCCGGCGAGGTCCTCGGTGGTCGCCGCGTACGCCGCGGTCATCTCCTCCGACAGCGTGTCCAGCGCCGTCAGCAGCACCCGGGCGAGCGCAAAGCCGTCCGAGGCGGTGAGGCCGGGCGCGCGGGCCGCGACCGCGTCGGTGAGGACCGTCGCCGCCACCCGGTAGGCGCGCAGCACCGCCTGCACGGGCCGGCCGTCGGCGGCGCGGGCCGCCGCGATCCCGCGGAACCTGCGCAGATCGGCGGGTTCCAGCGTGCCGTCGGTGGCCCACAGGTGCAGCAGCCGGTCCACGCCCCAGGCGGCGATGGCCCGTATCTCCGGCAGCCGGCTGTCGTCGAGCGCGGCGTACACCGGCACCTGTGCGTGGACGGCGGCGACGACCGTCTCCACGACCCGCGGGTCGGAGGCGACCTCGTCCCGGATACGGACGCGGACGCGGGACTGCGGGAGCCGGTTTGTCACAGGGTGATGATGCCACCCACGCGATGTGCGCAGCATGGTGGACGGGCCTTGTCACAGTCGTGAGGATCGTCGGCGTACAGCGCGGTCTCAGGGACGAGAGGCGGGACGTACGGGATGACGAAGCACTGGGCGGACTTCCAGTACGAGATCTATCTGAACGGTATGACGGGCGCCGTACCGCGCCTGCCCACCGATCTGACCCGGCTGGAGGAGCTCACCGAGCAGCGGCTCGGCCCCGGTCCGGTCGGCTATGTGGCGGGCAGTGCGGGCACCGGCAGCACCGCACGGGCGAATCGGGCGGCGCTGGCGCGGCGCCGGATCGTGCCCCGCATGCTGCGGGACGTGCACGAGCGCGACCTGTCCGTCGAGGTGCTGGGCCGGCAACTGCCCGCGCCCCTGGCCCTGGCGCCGGTCGGCGTCCTGTCGATCATGCATCCCGACGCGGAGTCCGCGGCGGCACGGGCAGCCGCGGCGCAGGGTGTGCCGTTCATCCTGTCCTCGGCCTCCAGCACGCCGATGGAGCAGGTGGCTCACGCGTCGGGCGACGGGGAGCGCTGGTTCCAGCTGTACTGGGCCAAGGACCGCGAGGTCACCCGCAGTTTCCTGACCCGCGCGAAGGCGGCCGGGTTCACGGCCCTGTTCGTCACGCTCGACACACCGCTGCTGGCCTGGCGGCCCCGCGACCTCGACCAGGCGTACCTTCCGTTCCTGCACGGAGTGGGCACCGCCAACTACTTCTCCGACCCGGCGTTCCAGGCGGGCCTGGCGAAGCCGGTGCACGAGGACCCCAATGCCGCGGTTCTGCACTTCGTCGGGATGTTCGCGGACCCCGGCAAGACCTGGCCCGATCTGGCGTTCCTTCGGGACAACTGGGACGGCCCGATCGTGCTGAAGGGCATCCTGCACCCGGACGACGCCCGACGGGCCGTCGACGCCGGGATGGACGGCGTGGTGGTCTCCAATCACGGCGGCCGGCAGGTGGCCGGTTCCGTGGCGGCCGCCGACGCGCTGCCGCGGGTGGCGGATGCGGTCGGGGACCGGCTCACCGTGCTGTTCGACAGCGGGATCCGCACCGGCGACGACGTCTTCAAGGCCCTCGCGCTGGGCGCGCGGACGGTGCTCGTGGGACGGCCGTACGCGTACGGGCTCGGGCTCGACGGTCAGGCGGGCGTCGAGCACGTCATCCGTTGTCTGCTCGCCGAGTTCGACCTCACCCTCGCCCTGTCCGGGCATGCCCGTCCCGCCACCCTCGGCCCCGCCGACCTGATCGAGGAATCCTCATGAGCGACACCAAGAACGTCCTGGCCGTCGTCTCGCCGCACGTCGGCGGGCGCACTGCGGGAGCCGCACTCGCCGGCGTCTTCCCGGGCGAGGCCCATGTCACCGTGGTGGAGACGACCGACGAGGATCCCGCGGCGCTGCGCGCGGCGCACGTCATCATCACGGGGCTCGGTCCGGTGACCGCCGAACACATCGCCGCCGCACCGGAGTTGCAGCTGATCCAGTGCGCGAGCCACGGCTTCGACTACGTCGACCTGGACGCGGCCCGCGCCCGGAACGTGTCCGTGTGCAACATCGGCTCCAGCGGCGCCGAGAAGCAGAACGTGGCCGAGCAGACCTTCGCGCTCATGCTCGCCCTGGCCAAGCAACTGGTGCCGGCGCACACCGCGCTCGTCGATGCCGACTGGGCGTTGCCGCGGTTGCAGCAGTCCATCACCGAACTGTCGGGCAAGACCCTCGGCATCGTCGGTCTCGGCCACATCGGCGAGGAGGTCGCGCGCCGCGCGGTCGCCTTCGACATGAGCATCCTGTACGCGGGTCCCGAGCGGGTGGACGCGGAGACGGAGGCACGCCTCGGCGGTGCCCGCCACGTCGAACTCGACGAACTGCTGCGCACGTCCGACTATGTGACGCTGCACGCACCGCTCACCGACGCGACCCGGCATCTGCTCGACGCCGAGCACCTCGCGCTCCTGAAGCCCACCGCGTTCGTGGTCAACACGGCGCGGGGCGCACTGATCGACCAGGACGCCCTCGCGGACGCGCTGGAGAGGGGCGCGCTGGCCGGGGCGGGGATCGACGTCTTCGACCCCGAACCGCCCACCCCGGCCCTCAGGCTCCTGAAGGCGCCGAACGTGGTGCTGTCCCCGCACGTCGCCGGTGTCACCCGGGAGACCCTGGTGCGGATCGCGCTGGCGGCGGTGCAGAACGCGGCCGACTTCGTGGCCGGCAAGGAGCCGCGGGACATCGTCTCCTGACGGAGTGCCGGAGCCGTCCTGATGGCGTTCGCCGCAGGTCGCGGGGACGACACGTCACGATCACGGTCATGTGGTTGCCTGTGTCCGCACTACCCCCAGTCGTCCGTGTCGCCCAGGCGGCTCCCGCCCAGAAGGGTCGCTGCGGACGGTGTCCGGCTGATGGCCGGCGTGGTCGACGGCTCGCCCGTCCCGGCCACCGACAGCGACTGGGGCTTGGGAGTCTGCCCGTCGGTCGCCCACCGCTGTCTGTCGGAGCCGTCGCGGGTCTTGACGACGATGTCGGCGTCCGGGTCGGTGTTCGCGGGCGTGAGGGCAAGGTCGTCACTCCACCGAGGCAGCAACTCGCCCTGCACGGTGAGGTCGTAGCGCACGTCGTCGGCGTGTGCCTCACTCGCGTCGGTGCACCGGGCCAGCGTGACGACTCCGTCTGCGGCGTGGGAGTCGAGACACAGCCCCGGATCGGCGACGCTGCGCAGCAGGCCGTCGCTCTCGTACGACCACTGCTGGGTCCACACCGCCGAACACGCCGTGAGCCGGGCGCCCGCGCCCGGCTTCACCGTGCCCCGGATATCGAGACAGAGGTCGGCGGCGACGTTGCGCAACCGGGTCTGCCGCGGGGCAGTGGGGAGTCCGGCCGTGCCGGTCGGCGAGGAGCCCGCGGGCGGTGCCTGGGATCCGGAGCCGGGCGAGACCGTCGTACGGCCGCCGCTCGTGCCGGTGGAGACGACCGGGTCGGCGCCGCCGTCGTCCGACCATGTGCCGGTGACCAGGAGCGTCGCGAGCACGGCGACGGTGGCGATGCCGACGCCGGTCAGCAGCGCCCTGGCGTTCGGCTCCCCCGTGAGGATCCCTCGGCCCGGCGAGGGGATCCGGGAGAGCAGCCGGTGCCGCCCGCCGCCACCCGTGCGGCCACCGCCGGAGCCGCCCCGGGTGCGGGCGTTGGACGGGGTACGGCCGGGCCGGGAGTCGAAATAGCGCCGGGCACCCCAGCCGAGGACCGCTTCGGCGAGCAGTCTGCCGAGGCCGTCCTCGAAATGGCTCAGTTGTTCGGCGGCGGAACGACAGTAAGGGCACTCCAGGAGGTGCTGTTGCACGTCCGGCAGCAAGGCGCCACCGCGCCGAATGGGGACGTCGAGAAGCCGGTTGTGGAAGCGGCATTCGTCGGTCGGCGCGAGTTCCCGATGGGCGCGTACACAGGCCGCCCGGAATTGCTCGCGGGCCAGATCCAGTGAGGCCGCTGCGGTCTCGGGGTCCATGCCCAGCAGAACGGCCGGGGCGGATATGTGCTCGGCCTCGACCTCGGTGTGCCACAGCAGACACTGGGCAAGTCCCGGCAGGGACTGGAAAGAGCGTTGGGTGAGGTTTCGGTTTTCGGGCGTCAGTGACTTCGCGGCGCGCATACCGCGGCCCCCCGCGGGTTTCCTCAACTCCGGAAGTACGCCGGATATCCGGTCCTCCGCCGACCACTCCCGGACCGTGTCCCGCACCGCCACCAGAAGCTGGGGCCGCAACGCCACGGCGGAACCGGAACGCAGGAGATGGCCGAGGACCCGGTGAAAGGCGGTGGCGGTGACCATCGAGGCGACGTTCGCCGAGGAGGCGAGGCAGATGACCGCGTAGTCGTACGCCGACGGCCAGTGCCGTGCCATCAGCATCGCAAGGGGCTGGGTGGTCTCGCCCACGGGCCGCCCTCTCAGCAGGGTCGCCAGACTGTCGTCGGATTCCCCAGGGGCCATGCCGGCACGTGGAGGATAGGGAGGGCGCGGGGGGTGGGGGGTGTGCACTGAGCGTTTCCTTCCAAGGCGCAAGGCGGCACACGGGGTTCTGGTCGCCGAAAGGAGCCGCAATGGTGCGGACCTTCTCGGCGGGGTGCAGGGAAAAGGTCTGGGGTGAAGGCCGCACGACGGTGGTCGTCGGAGGTTGAGCCTTTTGAGCTCGCCGACGGCCCGGAATAGCGAGCAGCGATTCGGACCCGGCCATTACCGATGCACAGGAAGGTCACCCTTGCACACGTCACTGACGGCCAACAAGGCACTTGAACAACATCGACACCAATGTGAAAGGCAGTTGTCCCTTCACGCCAACTTCGTACATTCGCACCGGCTTTCGACATTCCATGCGCCCCGTGTGAACCGCACGCCCGCGCCCGCGCCCCGCGCACGCTCCCGGCGCGCGGAACTCCGTAGTCCACTGGGAACCGGCCACCTCCTCGGGCCCCGCGCGGAACGGCGGCTCTCCCGCGCGAAACGGGCCGCCGACCCCGATCCTCCCGCCCTCGGTCGGCGGCCCCGAGGGCGGGCCGGCCCGGTCTGTGGTGCTACCGGTGGTCGGTCATATCTGCCAGGACCTCAGCCGGTCCGCGGCGCCGTAGACATCGGCCTTGCCGGAGATCAAGTCACGGGTGAGGTCGACCAGGGCGCCGTACGGCGGGTCGATGCCGACCCCGCTGACGAACATGTACGCGACCGCGGTGGCGCAGGCGAAGCGCGCGTTCGCCGACGGCAGCGGCTTGAGCAGCGCCAGCGTGTGCAGCAGGGCGGCGGCGCGCCAGGCCGGATCGGAGTCCACGCCGAGGCGGGGCGGGTCCACACGGTGACGGGCCACGGCGGCGACCAACGCGGAGAAGTCGTTGATCACGGGCTGGTCGGGCAGGACCTCCTCATGGCGCTGGAGCAGCCAGGGCACGTCGATATGGATGACGGAAGCCATCGGTCAGGCGTCCTGCCCCTCGCCCTTGACGAGCGGCTCGTCCTCCGGGAAGGCGGCCGCGAACTCGTCCGCATGCCCGGCGAAGAACCGGCGGAAGGCCTCGGCACCCTCCTGGAGGGCCCGGTGCCGCGCGATGTCGGCCGCGGCGGCCTCGCGTACCAGGGCCTTCATCGACGTACCGCGCTCCTTGGCGATCTGCCGAAGGTCCTCCAGTTCGCGATCACTGAACTCCACGTTGAGGGCTGGCATGCCCCTTACGGTACCGCGAGGGTACTTACCCGTAAATACCCCCAGGTCAGAAGAGGGCGAGACCGGTACCGGAAGCCGTAGGGACCTGACCGGAGAACGTCCGCGACCTTCGCCCGACGGCCGCCGACAGCCTCCGGACCTGATGAGACGTACGTCACTTGTCGCCGCCCCATGTCACATTCGGACCATCTCCCGTCCTCCCAATGGTGAGCGCACCCAGCGGGCACAGGCATGCCCGAGAGCATGTACCACGGGAGGAGCAGGCATGACGGCGACCGATGAGAGGCCCGGGCGGGCCTCCTCCGGACAGCGCGTCGCGGACTGGTTCGACGGGCGGCTCGGCCTTCACACCCTGGGCCGGCAGTACCTCCGCAAGGTCTTCCCCGACCACTGGTCGTTCCTGCTCGGCGAGGTCTGCCTCTACAGCTTCGTCGTGCTGGTGCTCACGGGGATCTATCTGACGCTCTTCTTCCACCCGTCGACGACCGAGGTGACGTACCACGGCAGTTACATCCCGCTGAACGGCATCCGCATGTCCGACGCGTACGCCTCGACGCTGCACATCAGCTTCGACGTGCGCGGAGGTCTGCTGATCCGGCAGATCCACCACTGGGCCGCGCTGATCTTCGTCGCGGCGATGCTGACGCACATGATGCGGCACTTCTTCACGGGCTCGTTCCGCAAGCCGCGCGAGCTGAACTGGCTGTTCGGCTGGCTGCTGTTCGTCCTCGGCATCTTCGAGGGACTGTTCGGCTACTCACTTCCGGACGACGCGCTGTCGGGCTCCGGAATGCGGTTCGTGAACGGCGCACTGCTGTCGGTGCCCGTCGTGGGCACATACCTGTCGATGTTCGTGTTCGGCGGGCAGTTCCCGGGCAACGACATCGTGTCCCGCTTCTACTCCCTCCATGTCCTGCTGGTCCCGGGAATCATGGCGGCGCTCGTCGTCACCCATGTCCTGCTGGTCATCCACCACAAGCACACACAGTTCGTGGGACCGGGGAAGACGGAACGGAACGTCGTGGGCGCCCCGTTCTTCCCGGTGTACCTGGCGAAGGCGGGCGGCTTCTTCTTCCTCGTCTTCGGGGTGATCGCGCTCGTCGCCGCGGTGGCGACGATCAATCCCGTCTGGGCGTACGGTCCCTTCCGCGCCGACCAGGTCTCGGCGGGCGCCCAGCCGGACTGGTACCTGGGCTTTGCGGAAGGGCTGGTCCGCATCATGCCGGGCTGGGAGATCACTCTGTGGGGACACACGCTGGTCCTCGGCGTGCTGATCCCGGTGGTCGTCTTCCCCCTTCTCCTCGTCCTCATCGGCATCTACCCGTTTGTGGAGGCATGGGTCACCAAGGACCGCCGCGAGCACCATCTGCTGGACCGGCCGCGCAACCGGCCGGTCCGCACGGCGCTCGGCACGGCATGGCTCAGCATCTATCTGATCCTGCTCGCGGGCGGCGGCAACGACATCATGGCCACGCGTCTGCATCTGTCGGTCAACGCGCTGACGTGGACCATCAGAATCGCCCTGCCGACCGTGCCGGTCGCGGTCTTCGAGGTGACCCGGCGCATCTGTCTGGGACTCCAGTGGAAGGACCGCGAACTGGTGGAGCACGGTCGCGAGACGGGAGTCGTCAAGCGGCTGCCGCACGGCGAGTTCGTCGAGGTGCGGCAGCCGCTCTCCCCTGCCCGGCGCTACACACTCACGGCGCACCGGCGGGAGCCGGCGTCAGCCGGCCGGGACCTCCAGCCGGCTGATGCGCACCGCGCCGTCGGCGGCGCCCGGGCGGGCGCTGGTGAGGAGGAGCCGGAGGCGTGAGCCGCGGACCGCGCCGAAGGCGATCACGGTCGGTGCGTCGGAAGCGGTGGCCCAGTCCACGGTGACACCCGTCACGGGTACGTACCGGTCGCCGTCCCAGACCGAGACATCCACCGATGCGGGCCGAGTGTGGGTCGCGTCGACGGTGAAGGAGACCTCGACGCGGTCGACGGTCCTCGGCCGCCCCCAGTCCAGCGAGACCCAGTCCTTCGGCCGGGCGCCGTTGAAGGCGGGCAGCAGCGCGGTGGCCGACTTGGAGAAGCCGTTGGACCATCCGGTGGCCGGGTCGCCGTCGAGCATGGCGGCGGGGAGTGTGTCGGGGCGGCCGGAGTAACTGGCGTCCGCGTACGGGTAGGTGGGAGCGGCCGGGTGGTCGGGCCGGAACGCGGGCGGCGGGGTGAGCGCCTTCGACCGCGAGGGCGTGGTGCGTACGGTCGCGGTTCCCGTGCGCAGCCCGTCCGCACGCGCCGTCACCTTCAGGCGGCCCTCCCCGGTGCCCGACCGCACGATCGCAAGTGCCTTGCCGTGGAAGGCGGTTCGTGTCGTGGCCTGATAGCGCTCGGCGCTCTCCTCGCAGCCGTTGTCCAGCCCGGCGAGGGAGCCACCCGTCACGTCGAATGTGATCAGGTTCTCGGCGTCGGGCACCACCACGCCATGGGCGTCGACGATTTCAGCGGTCACAAAGACGAGCGAACGGCCGTCGGCGGCCAGGGACGAGCGGTCGGGGGTGAGGCGGACGGCGTGCGCGGCCCCTGCGGTCCGCAGGACGTCGGTCGCGACCACCTTGCCGTCCCGGCGCGCCACGGCCTTCAACTCGCCCGGCTCGTAGGGCACTTTCCAGACGAGATGCAGCTTGCCGGCACTGCCGTTCGGACTCGTGTAGCTGCCGGGGTAGGGCCCGCCGGTGAACGTCTTGTCGTCGCCGGTCGCCTCGGTGGTCTCCAGGTACGTACGGCCGTCCGTGGTCGTCTTGGAGTCGAACGTCCGCGTCCCGAGGGACTTCCCGTTGAGGAACAGCTCGACGGTGGCGACGTTCGCGTACGCCCACACCTCGACCGTGTCCCCTTCCTCGAGGTCCTCGTGGTTCCAGCTCATGGGCAGCAGATGGACCATGGGTTCGCTCGTCCACTGGCTCCTGAAGAGGTGGTACATGTCCTTCGGGAACCCGGCCGTGTCGACGGCTCCGAAGAAGGAGGCCTTCACCGGGAAGACGTCGTACGGCGTGGGCTCCCCGATGTAGTCGATGCCCGACCACAGGAACTGCCCGGCGAACCACTTCCGGTCCCGGTCCTTCTTGTGCCCGTACTCGCCGCTCATCGTCCAGGAGGCGAGGTTGTTGTCGTACGAGGAGGTCGCGCGCTTGCCCGGTGTGTGGTTCTCGCCGGTGTTGAGGTGCTCGGGCTCCTGGTAGGTGCCGCGCGTCGAGGTCTCCGACGAGGACTCCGACTCGAAGAGGAACAGGTGGGGGTAGGTGGCGTGCAGGGCGTCCACCGACTTGGCGGTGTTGTAGTTCAGGCCGAGCCCGTCGAGTCTGGCGAGCATGAGGTCGGCCGGTGAACCCTTGGCCGGCACTCCGTGGTACTTGTTCGAGCCGATGACCACCGGCCGCGTGTCATCGGCGGCCTTGATCGCGCCGATGATGCGGTCGGCCATCGCGAGCCCTGCCGTGCTGGTGGAGTCGGGGATCTCGTTGCCGATGGACCACAGCACCACGGCGGGCGAGTTGCGGGCCGCGAGCACCATCTCGGTGGCGTCCTTCTCGCACCACTCGTCGAAGAACCGGCCGTAGTCGTACTTCGTCTTGCCCGTGCGCCAGCAGTCGAACGCCTCCACCATCATCACGATGCCCAGTTCCTCGCAGACCTGGATCATCTGCGGTGAGGGCGGGTTGTGGGAGGTGCGGAAGGCGTTGACGCCCATCGACTTCATGATGGTCATCTGCCGGCGTACGGCGTCGATGCTGATGGCGGCACCGAGCGCGCCCTGGTCGTGGTGGAGGTCGACACCCTTGATCTTGGTGTGGGTGCCGTTGAGCTGGAAACCCTCGTCCGGGTCGAAGCGGTAGGAGCGGATACCGAAGGTGGTGCGGTGGGTGTCGACGCTCTCGCCGCCCACCCGCAGTTCGGTCTCCAGGGTGTAGCGGTGCGGGGTCTCGAAGTCCCACAACATGGGCTTGGGGACGGTGAGTTCGTGGGTCTCCGTCTTCGTGCCGGTGACGGTGACCGTGGAAGAGGCACGGGCGACGGTACGGCCGTCGGGGTCTTTGATCCTGGATCCGACCTCCACGTCCACGCCGGCGCCGGACTCGTTCACCACGGCGGTCTGCACCCGTACGACGGCGCGCGCTTCGGTGATGTCCGGAGTGGTGACGTACGTCCCCCAGCGCGCGACATGCACGGGCTCGGTCACGACGAGGCGGGCCTCGCGGTAGATTCCGCTGCCCGAGTACCAGCGGCTGCTGGGCAGCTGGTTCTGGACCTTGACCGCGATGACGTTCTCGGTGGTGCCGTCGGTGTGCAGCAGGCCGGTCAGGTCGAAGGCGAAGCCGGTGTAGCCGTAGGGGTGCCGTCCGGCCTGCGTGCCGTTGCAGTAGACGTACGAGTCCATGTAGACGCCGTCGAACTCCACCGAGATCCGCTTTCCGGCGAAGCCCGGCGGCAGGGTGAAGGCGAGGCGGTACCAGCCGAGACCGCCGGGGAAGAACCCGGTGCCGCTGGTGGTGCCGTGCTCCGTGGTGGGGGTCTGCTCGATGCTCCAGTCGTGCGGGACGGCGACCTCGCGCCACCCCGAGTCGTCGTAGCCGGGGGCGGCGGCGTCGGCGAACGCACCCGTCGGGTCGGTGATCCCGCCCGGGTTCACCAGCGCGAAGCGCCAGCCGTCGCGGAGGGCGACGGTCCGGCGGCCCGGGGTACGGGTGGCTGCTGTGGCCGGGACACCCCCGGCGCCCAGGATCGCGCCGGCAGCCGGGGCTGCCGTACCGGCGATCAATACCGATCTGCGAGTGACCGTCATGGCGGCTCTCCCTCATCAGGGCCCAGAAGTACTCACAACTGATCGTGAACAAACAGATTCTGACGGAGCGACATGCTTGGCCGTCAAGGGTCCGTCCCCTCACTTCTGACGCGCCCGCCACATGTGCCGCTCGCTCCCATGGACCGCGCCCGCGGAAAAGTGCTGGTCCGTGTGGCGCCGTACGCGGCAGGGATCGCCGACCGCGCGCCTGCGGGGTATGGACGAGGCCGGGCAGGACGGCACCACGGGCGAGGTGGGCGCCACCTGTCTCTACGCGGTGTACGACCCCATCTCGCGCCGGTGCACACTCGCCCGGGCGGGCCATCCGCCGCCGGTGATCGTGCCGCGCGGAGGACCGCCACGGTAGATCAGGCTGCCGGGCGGGCCGCCGCTGGGGCTTGGCGGGCTGCCCTTCGAGTCGGCCGAGATCGACCTGCCCGAGGGCACGGTGCTGGGCCTGTACACCGACGGGCTGATCGAGAGCCGCGACCGCGATGTCGACGCGAGCCGCCGAATGCTGTGCGCTGCGCTCGGGATCGCCGGCCGCTCCCGATACCGCGCCCGCCCCTGTCTCCCTCGACGAGGCCTGCGACCGGATCCTGCACGCCCTGCTTCCCGCGGGAGGGGCCGCCGACGACGTGGCGCTGCTGCTCGCCCGTACCCATGGACTGGCTGAGCAGCACCGTGTTCACGGCCGAGCTGGTGGCCGGCGAGCCGGTCACCAACGCCACACGCTACGGCGACCACCCGATCCGGCTCCGGCTGATCCACGACGACACGACGCTGATCTGCGAGGTGTCCGACACCAGCCACACGGCCCCGCATCTGCGCCGGGCCAGGACATACGACGAGGGCGGCCGCGGTCTGCTCCTGCGGCCCAGCTCACCCGGCGGTGGGGCAGCCGCCACACCGTGGAGGGCAGGACGATCTGGGCGGAGCTGAGCCTGCTGGAGGAGTGATGCCGCGGCCGGTCCGGGTCAGCGGCCGGGGCCCTGCGCGCCGTACGGTCCCCAGCCACCGTATCCGCCACCGCCGTACCCGCCGCCGTACCCGCCGCCGTATCCGCCCCAGCCGCCCTGGCCGTTCGGCGGGCAGTACGGTCCTGAGCAGGTGCCCCATCCCTGGGAAGGGGAGGGCCAGCCCGTCGCCGGAGTGGACTTCGCCGGATTCGGGGCCTGCTTCGACACGCTCCTGGTCGCCGCGGACGGCGTACGGGACGGCTCGGCCTGGGGCGTCGGGGTCGTCGATTCCGCCTCGGTGCCCCAGTTGACCGACTGCATCCGCAGCGAGTTCGAGGTGTCGACGACCCAGCGCTGGGTCTCGTCCTCCGTGCGCGCCTTGAGCACGAGTCCCGCGTCGGGCGCGGACGAGGCGGGGGTGAGGGCCAGGTCCTGGTTCCAGCGCGGGATGATCGCGCCCTGGAGGGTGATGTCGTAGCGGACGTTCTTCGTCCCGGACTGCGACTGCCCCGTGCACTCGGCCAGTTGGACCGAGTAGCCGAGGTGGGAGTCGAGGCACAGGTCGGGGGCGGCGACGCTGCGCAGCAGTCCGTTCGTCTCGTACGCCCACTGCTGGGTCACGGACGAGGAGCAGGACAGCAGCACGGCCTCGGCACCGACGACCGCCTTCTTCTCGTCGAGGCCGATGCACAGGCCGCTGTCCTGGCTGCGCAGCCGGCCCTCGAAGGCGCCGGTGGGCACATGGGCGGCGGCGCCTACCCATGAGGGCGATCCGGAGCCGCTCGCCGATCCCGGGGTGGGCCCGCCGGACGGCGTGCCCGTCGCGGTGTTTCCGCCCGACCGGGAGCCGGACCACAGGGCCAGCGGAAGGAAGACGAGCGCGCTCACCGTGGCCACGGCGAGGGCGAGCTGGCGGCGGTGCGGGGTGCGTCGGGGGGCCTTGTGCGCGGCGGCGGTGCGGGGGCCGAGGGGGGCCGTGGCGGTTTGCGTGAAACGGCGGAGGCCGCTGCCCGGGGCGTCCGTCGCCACCGGGTCCTGAGCGACGTGGCCCGGTTCGGCCGGGCCGGCAGGTGCCGGGGGCTCGACAGCCACGAATATGTCGTTCACATCGGCCGGATCGACCAGCGGTTCCCCTCCGACGGGTGGAGCCATGGGCGCCCGCGCCGCCCGGGCCTCCGTGGCCCGGGGGCCCTTCGCATCGAGGTACGCCTGTGCGCCCCAGCCGAGCACGCCTTCCGCGAGGAGGAGCGGAAGCCGGCGGTGGAAGCCCTCCAACTGCTCGGCCGCGTTGTGGCAGTGCGTGCAACCGTCCATGTGGAGGCGCAGATCGGGGTCGAGAACGTTGTCATCCCGACGCAGGGAGACGTCCAGTAGACGCGCGTAGCGTCGGCAGTCGTCGTCGGGTGCGGACTCGCGGTGGACGTCCAGACAGGCCTCACGCAGTTGTTCGCGTGCGCGCTCCAGCCTCACCGCGGCGTCGGCGATGTCGATTCCCAGCAGGGCGGCGGGTACGGCGAGTTCCTCGCGTTCGACCTCGACGTGCCAGAGCAGACAGCGGGTGGGCTCGGCGAGCCGCTGGAAGGCGCGGGAGAGGAGTCGCCGGTTCTCGGGCGGCAACAGCCGTGCCGCGGCGCGTTCGGCGCTGTCGGGGTCGGACCGCAGGGCGGGGTCCAGGAGTTCGCGCCGGTGGTCGGTGTCCCATTCCGCGGCCAGGCGCCGTATCGCGACGAGCAATTGAGGCCGCCACGCGGCGGTCGGTCCCCCCTGGCGGGCGGATTCCTCGAAGAGCCGGGTGAATGCCGCTGTCGTGAGCATTCCGGCGGGGTGCGCTCCGTCCGTGCACAGCCGCGCGTAGGAGAAGGCGGGCTCCCAGTGCCGGGCTAGCAGTTCGCCGATCGGCTGGTGCACGGGGCGCTTCCCTGCGGCCTTCTTCAGTTCGGCGGCGAGCTGTTCGTCCGTAGCGTCGTACGACGGACGGGGGTCGGGGGAATTCTGCTGGACCCCGTCATTCACGTCCACGTTCCTCCAAAGCCCACGCAGAAGTTCTTAGTACATACCAATGGAGGCACAGCCCGGCCGACAGCACGCAGGGAGTGCTCATGGGAGGATTATCCGGCATGCCGAACGCCCGCCCGGGACAGCTCTTTTGAAGCGGTTGGCGAACGGCGAAGCCGGATGTGCGCAACGGTAAAAGCAATGGCCCGCGCGCTGTCGGTGATACCTTTGCACAGGTCACCGAGACCGAACAAGAGACTTCCTCACTTTCCTTTTCCTGCCGGGTACCGATGACTTGACGAAGAGTCAGTCAACCGGGTAGGCGGTGCTGCGAATTACGCGTCCGTCCGGCTCGCCTGCACCGGAAATTCATCCGTCGATGCGCCGCTGTGCGGACCGGTAGGCACCGGGAGGGGTTCCGTAGCGCCGGCGGAAGACGCGATTGAAGTGGAACGGGCTGACAAAACCGGACACGGCGGCCACGCGTTCGACCGGCAGTTCGGTCGCCTCCAAAAGCCGGGCGGCGTGCCCCAGCCGGGCCTCACGCAACACCTTCGTCGGGGAGTCGCCCAGCTGTTCGGTGAAAAGGTGCGCGAAACGGGACGGGGAGAGCGAGACGCCCTCGGCCAGGGACCGCACGGTGTGCGGTGCGCCCGGGTCGGCCGTGATGAGGGCTTCGGCGCGGCGGATCCGTTCGTCGACACCGGAGCGCGACAGCCGGTCCCGGGCGGTGGCGACCAGCACGATCTCCTCGATGCAGCACAGGGCCAGTTCGCGGGCGGTGGTGCCGTGGGCGACGGCGACCTCCCCGTCCGCGGGCGGTGCGGGGTCGGGGGGTGTGCCGTCGCCGGTCCAGCGGGCGTCGGCGAGCATGCGCCGGAAGGCCGTCTCGATGCGGCGCCGTCCGTGCCCGGCGGAGACGGCATACAGGCGGTGGCCAACGTCGTACGGCCCCAGCCGGCCGGCCCAGGAGGTCCTTGCCTGGCAGTGCACCCACCAGAACGCCCAGTGCCGGGCGCCCGGGGCGACCGCGTACCGGTGCGGCACCCCGGGTCCGAGCACCACCAGGTCCCCGGCGCCGGCCGTGACGCGGGACGTGCCCTGGCCGAGCGTGCCGCTCCCGCCGGTGGTCCAGGTGAACAGCCAGCTGTCGGCGCCGCCCGGCCGGTGGACGCCGTATCCCGGCGGCTGGTCGAAGCGTCCGACGGTCACCAGGCCGGGCGGCGGGGACGGGACAGCAGGCTCGGGCAAGTCGTCAGCACGCACAGGCATCCTCCCGAAAGGCGCTCCGGCCTACGGTGAGGCACATCGGACACCACCGGGATGGGACGGCCGTATGACAGTCACGGGCATGGAGGGATTCGAGGAGGACGGCTTCGCGGTGGCGCGCGGACTGTTCTCCCGCGCCGAGATCGACGAACTGTGCGCGGAGTTCACGGCGCTGCACGCCGCGGGGCCGGTGCCGGGGCACTTCGAGCCGCGCGCGGCCGGGACCGACGGACCGGCCGATCCGCTGCACCTCTTCCCCCGCGTCATGCACCCGCACCGCATCAGTGACCTGTCACTGCGCTTCCTGCTCGACGACAGGCTGCGGGAGATCCTGGAGGCGCTGCTGGGCGAGGAGGTGCTGGCCGCGCAGAGCATGTTCTACTTCAAGCCGCCGGGCGCCCGGGGGCAGGCGCTGCACCAGGACAACTTCTATCTGCGGGTGGAGCCGGGCACATGTGTGGCCGCATGGATCGCCTGCGACGTGATCGACCGGGACAACGGCGGTCTCGAGGTGGTGCCGGGCACCCACCGGATGGACCTGTTCTGTCCGGAGGAGGCGGACGCGGAACTGTCGTTCGCGCGTGAGTACGTACCGCCGCCGCCCGGACTGGCCGCGGTGCCGGTCGAGATGGAGCCGGGCGACGTCCTGTTCTTCAACGGGTCTCTGGTGCACGGATCGCAGCCCAACCGCAGCGCCGGTCGCTTCCGCCGCTCCTTCATCGGCCACTATGCCGGCCGTTCCGCACAACGCATCGGCGGCTTCTACCGCACCCTGACGATGGACGGCGCGGCCGCTCCGCTGCCCGAGAGCGAGGGTGCGGGTCCGTGCGGCACGGAGTTCGCGGTCGCGGGCCCACACTGACCCGTACTCGTCACGAAATTCATCAAGAGAATCATCAAGTGACTAGGAGGCTTGTGAGGAGCCTCGCGGGGAGGTGAAGCCGAGGATCGCCCCCGCGACCGCCCTGGGGTTCTCCAGCAGCATGGCGTGCGTGGCGTCGATCTCCGTGACCGTCACATCGTCCCGCTCGGCGGCCAGCGCGGCGAGATCCCGGGCAAGCCCCTCGGCATAGGCGGCCATCATCGCGTCGAACCACTCCAGGCCGGGGACGGAGGGCACGGGACGCCGGGCGCGGCCGAGCAGCAGCGGCGCGGTCGTCCTGCGGAACAGGTCGAAGAGGTCGAGCGAGTCCATGGCCGAGCGCATCTGCTGCCCCTCCTCCCGCCCGGGCCGCAGCTCCAGGACGCCGTCGTCCCGCTCCCGCACGGCACGCAGGACGCCGGCCTCCAGCAGTTCATAGGGGATGCCCAGTCGGTCGGACATCGCGCGCTGCTCGGCGAGGAGGTTCTTGAGCCCGTCCGCGGGCAACTCCCTCCCCGGGCCTGCGGCACTCAACTCCCGTACCTCTGCGAGGTGTTGGGAGACGTCGTCCGGATCGAGACCCACGTACTGGTCCGGGCGTCCCCACCCGAACCCGTCGAGGTTCACGGCACCGGGGGTGACGCCCGGGTGCTCCAGCGCGTACAGCACGGCGAGCATGCCGCCGAGAGAGTGTCCGACGGGGAGGGCGTCCGGGATTCCGTACTCCTTCAGGACGTCCTCGATGTCGCCGAGCACCTCCGGCAGCTTCCAGGGGCCCGACGGCGAGAGGCCGTGGCCGCGCAGATCCACGGCCAGCACCCGGTGGCGCGCCACGAGCAGGGGTGCGACGGCGGCCCAGTCGGCGAGCGTGCGTCCGGCACCGTGCAGGAGGAGCAGGGGCGGTCCGTCGCCCCCGTGGTCGTGCACGGCCAGCGCGATACGGTCTCCGGTCATGGGACGACAGTAGAACGTCGGGGCGGGGCGCACGCAGGATCTTGGACCGGAGGTTCCCGGTGCCTGTGCGGGAGGGTCCCATGACGCCGGAACCGCGCGCGAAGCTGGGCCACCGGGGCCAGCGGGTTCCCGCCCGCAGGTGACCGTACGGCGTGGGCGCGCAGCGGCGGCCGGGCGGGCGGCGCATCCTCGTGGCACGGGAGCGGCGCCGGGTCGCTCGCGGCCGTGCGGGAGGAATTCGGTGCCGACACGCATGTGGCTCCTCACGACGCCCCGGATGCTCGCGGGGACGGTCGTCCTCGCCGCTGCGGTCGGTTCGGCGTCCGTGGCCCAGCCCGTCGGGCGAGTCGTGCAGCGGGCGGCCCGCGCGCCCCAGCCCGCCACCCTGTGCGCTGCCGCGGGCACGCTCAAGGGCCAGGGCGGGCAGACGGCCACGATCGGCCTCTGCACAGGCAGCGGGAGCGCCGTGATGAACGTGTCGGCGCCCGCGAGTTGCGCACGAGGCGGGACGAAGGTCCGGTTCTCCTGTCTGACCTCCGGCTCCTGGACCGCGCGAAGGGGCGGCAGGACGGTCGCCTCCGGGACGCTCTCCGGCGGCACGCCGTATCCCGGGCCGGGCAGGTACGACCTCAGCGGCACCGTGCACGTGCGCTCGAAGCCCGGCGGCGTGGACCTGAACGGCACGGTGCACACCACGCTCACCCTCACCGACCCCCTCCGGCCCCCCACGCACCGCATCCAGGTCGGCCAGCGCACCCTTCACCCGCGCACCACGACCACCCTCACCTACACCGTCCACCGCGACAGCGACGACGGGGACGGCAGCGCACGCTTCGGGCTCATCGGGGAGGAGAGTTCCGGGATGAGGGTGGCCACGGACGACAGCCGGTGCATCAATCCGCTGACCGGCCGCTATCCCTCCGGCCACCGGAACATGTACGCGCTCGACTGCACGCTCACCGACCTCCAGCCGGGCCACCCGGACACCGTGGTCGTCCGGGTCACCGTCAAGGACGTCTGCTCCACCGTCGTCTCCAAGCTCGGCTACTGGATGCCGCAGGGGCAGGCCCTGTTCACCGGCGGCATGATCGCCGGGCCCACGGTCACGTGCGAGGCGTGAGCAGGTCCAGGACCCGCTCCCACCCGAAATCCGAGCGCGTGCCGTCCGGGCTCACCCCTCCGGCGTGGGGGTCGCCGAACCGGACGCCCATACCGCCCAGCCGTTCGAGGCTTGCGCGGTAGGCGGGGTGGGCCGCCAGCGCCTCGCTGACGCAGGGCAGCACGGCGATCGGCACGCCGAGCCCGTACGCCTCGCAGAGGGTGCCCAGCGCGAGGGTGTCGGAAATGCCGGCGGCCCACTTGTTGACCGTGTTGAAGGTGGCCGGGGCCACGACGACCGCGTCCGGGTCCGGGAACGGCCGCGGGTCGCCCGGGGAGCGCCAGGCGGACCGGATCGGGCGTCCCGTCTGCGCCTCGACCGCGGCCGTGTCGAAGAAGCCGAGCGCGAGCGGGGTGGCGATGACGCCGACCTCCCAGTTCCGCTCCTGGGCGGCCGTGATCAGCTTGCTGACGTCCGCGGCTGTGCCCGCGGCGCAGACGACGACGTAGAGGAAGGGTTTCGGCGCGTGTTCGGTCACGTGTGCACCCTAGTGAGCCCGCCCGGACGGCTGCGCTGCTGCTACCGTAGAGAACGCTGGTTCTCCCATTGAGCACGCCCAGGAGGGGTCCGTCCATGGACAGCGAAGTCGCCCGCGACCGGGCGCTGGACGCCGCGGAGGAGCTGTTCTACGGCCGCGGCATACAGACCGTCGGGATGGACGACATCCGCAGCACGTCGGGGGTGTCGCTCAAGCGCCTGTACCAGCTGTTCCCCGCGAAGGAGCAGCTGGTCGAGGCCTATCTGGAGCGGCGTGACCTGCGCTGGCGGCAGCGGCTCGCCGAGCATGTGGACCTGCGCACGGACCCCGTTGAGCGGATCCTGGCCGTGTTCGACTGGCTGCGGCAGTGGTTCGGCGAACCCGGCTTCCGCGGGTGCGCCTGGATCAACTCCTACGGTGAACTCGGCGCCACGTCACCCCGGGTACTCGCCCAGGTGCGCGCCCACAAGCAGGCGTTCAAGGCCTACCTGGCCGGCCTGGTGTCCGACGCGGGGCTGCCCGCGCCCCTGGCGGGCCAGCTGTATCTGCTGGCCGAGGGGGCCATGGTCACCGCGGGCATAGAGGGCACGGTGGAGCCCGCCGAGCAGGCGCGCCGTGCCGCCGGGCTCCTGCTGGACGCCTGCCGGTAGAGCGTGCCCCGCCCTCAGTTCCCCTCCCCGGAGACGGTGATGGCGCTCACCGGGCAGGCGCGCGCGGCCTCGCGTACCAGTGGGTCCCCTCCGCCGTCCTCCTTGCCGGGCAGCAGTTCGCTGTAGCCGTCGTCGTCCTGGGTGAAGACGCCGGGTGCGGTGAGGGCGCACTGGCCCGCTCCGATGCAGACGTCCCTGTCGATGGAGATGGAGATGGAGACGGAGATGGGGTTGGGGTTGGGGTTGGGGTTGGGAATGGAGCTGGAGCTGGAGATGTCGCCGGTCATGGTCGCAGCCTCTTACCAGGTCACGGGGAGTTCCAGCATCCCCTGGATCGTGTCGCCCGGTTTGAAGGGGATCTCGTCCGCCGGGGCGGCGAGCCTCAGGCCGGGCAGCCGGACGAAGAGGGTGCGCAGGGCGATCTCCAGCTCGGCCCGGGCCAGGTTCTGCCCGAGGCACTGGTGGATGCCGAACCCGAAGGCGATGTGGTGGCGGGCCGGGCGGTGCCAGTCCAGGGTGTCCGGTTCGGGGAAGGCGGTCGTGTCACGGTTGACGACGGAGGTGGAGAACAGAACACCCTCTCCGGCCCGGATGGTCCTACCGGCGATCTCGATGTCCTCGGTGGCCACCCGCAGCAGCCCGTCCGCGATCGACAGGAAGCGCAGGAGTTCCTCCACCACCGCGGACATCACGCCGGGGTCGGCCCGCAGCTCGGCGAGCTTTTCGGGGTGGCGGAGCAGGGTGAACGTGCCGAGGGAGATCATGTTGGCCGTCGTCTCATGCCCGGCGACCAGCAGAAGAGTGGCCAGGGAGAGCAGCTCGGCCCGGTCCAGTTCTCCCTCGCGCAACTGCTCCTGGATGAGCTCGTCGAGCAGCCCCTTCCCCGGCTCCTCCCGCTTGCGGTCGATCAAGTCGCCCAGGTACGTGTCCAGTTGGTTGCGGGCGTCCTGGGTGTCGGCCGGGGAGGGGCCGCGCAGCAGCCTGCGGGACTGCTCCTCGAAGAAGTCGTGGTCGGCGTAGGGCACCCCGAGCAGCGCGCAGATCACCATCGACGGCAGCGGCAGCGCGAAGGCACTCACCAGCTCGGCGGGCGGTCCGGCGGCCTCCATGGCGTCCAGGAGCCGGTCGACCGTTTCCTGGATGCGCGGGCGCAGGGCGGTGGCCCGCTTGAGGGTGAAGCTGGGGACCAGCATGCGGCGCTGGGTGTGGTGTTCGGGGTCGTCCACGCCGAGCAGGGCGAGCCTGCGGTTGCGGGCGGCAGCGAACCGTTCGGTGGTCGCCGGGAACGTGGGACTGGTCCGGTCGGAGGACAGGCGGGGGTCGGCGAGGAGCTCACGGGCGGCGGAGTGTCCGGTGATCACCCAGACATCGCGGCCGTCGTACAGGGTGACCCGGGCCAGGGGCCGTTCCGCCCGCAAGGGGTCGTAGGCAGCCGGGGGGTGGTAGGGGCAGGTGCGGTCCTGAGGGAAGGCGACGGGCTCTGACACGGTGGTTCCGGGTTTCGTCATGAATGACCTCGCACGCGAAGATTCGCTCTTGCCGATCATCATTAGATGCCCCAGGCATCTACAGAACCACCCGAAGTTCGGCCAGATCCGCCGGATGCCGTATGTGGCCGAAGCGTGTCGCCGGCCGGGCGGGCTCGTTCCGGCGACGCGCTTCGGGACGCACCGGGCGCGCGGCGACCGTCGTAATTCGCTTGCCCGCGTACACGCCGCTCCCCCACCATCTGCGCATGCCGAAGACCGCAGCCTTCCTGCCGCCGACCTCCGCCGCCGTTCGTCCGGTGCGGGTTCAGCAGCAGCCCGGCCGTCCGCGGAGGCTCTCGCTTCCCCGGTCGTGACCGGCGCGCTCGTCGCGGGGCTTGTCGCGGGCTACGGCATCGCCGTGCCCGTCGGAGCGGTCGCGACCTACCTCGTCTCCCTCACCGCCCGTACGTCGCTGCGCACCGGTGCGTGCGCCGCGCTCGGTATCGCCACCGCGGACGGGCTCTACGCCCTGGTGGCGACCCTCGGCGGCGTCGCCCTGGCCGCCGCGCTGCAACCGGCACTGGTTCCGCTGCGCTGGATCTCGGCACTGGTACTGACCGCTCTCGCGGTGCGCGGCGGCGTCGGCGCCCTGCGTCAGTACCGCTCTCCCGGACCCATCGCCACGGCCCGTGCGGCGCCGCCGGGCCCGGGGCGGGCGTATCTCGCTCTGCTGGGCATCACGCTTCTCAACCCGACCACCGTGATCTACTTCGCCGCGCTGGTGCTCGGCAACCGCGCCGCCGACGCGGTACGGCCGCTGGAACAGGGCCTGTTCGTCCTCGCAGCGTTCGCCGCGTCCGCGAGCTGGCAGCTGCTCCTGGCCGGGGGCGGTGCGCTGCTGGGCCGGGCGCTGACCGGGCGGCGCGGGCGGCTGGTGACGGGACTCGTCTCCAGCACGGTGATCGCGGTACTGGCGGTGCAGATGCCGACCGGCCCGGCGTGACGGAAAGCCGTCCGTTCACGGAGAGAATTCTGGCCGGTCCCGTCACCTTCGCCCCGGCCCGTTCAAGGAGCCGGCGGGCGTCACATGAGCACGACTCCGCCGGTCGCCCGGGCGTGTGGTGGGGATGAAACCGGGGGGCGACTGGTGTTGAATCTTGAAGTGCGCGGCCGCAAGGCCGAGGCCGTGGGACCGCGTCGCGACGGACGAGACAGCAGTCGTAGGCAACGATGGGACGGATGTCATGCCTCTTGAGGGCGAGTACGAACCCAGCCCGACGCAGTGGGTACGCGAACAGGTGGAGCTGTACGAGAGTTCCGGTGGCACCAAGGGGACGACGCTCCTCGACACGGGGATGCCGGTGATCATCCTCACCACCCTGGGTGCAAAGAGCGGCAAGATCCGCAAGACTCCGCTGATGCGCGTCGAGCACGAGGGCTCGTACGCCGTGGTGGCCTCGCTGGGCGGCGCACCCAAGCACCCCGTCTGGTACTACAACGTGACGCAGCATCCCACGGTGGAGCTCCAGGACGGGCCCGTGCGCCAGGAGATGACGGCCCGTGAGGTCACGGGAGAGGAGAAGGCGGTGTGGTGGGAGCGGGCGGTCGCGGCGTATCCGCCTTACGCCGACTACCAGACGAAGACCGACCGCCAGATCCCCGTCTTCGTGCTGGAGCCCACCGGGACGTGAGTGCCGGATCAGCGAGCCGCACGGCTTCTTCGTCGTGCGGCTCGTCCGTGTCCGGCGGTTCCCCGCGTCATTCGGGCAGCGGCTGTTCGGCCCAGATCGTCTTTCCCTGACTGATCTGGCGGCTGCCCCAGCGCTGGGTGAGCTGGGCGACCAGCAGCAGTCCGCGGCCGCCCTCGTCGTAGGCGTGCGCCCGGCGCAGATGCGGTGAGGTGGAACTGCCGTCGGAGACCTCACAGATCAGCGAGCGGTCGCGGATCAGCCGCAACTGGATGGGCGATCCGCCGTACCGGATCGCATTGGTCACCAGTTCGCTGACGACCAGTTCCGTGACGAACGCGATCTCGTGCAGACCCCACTCGGCCAGTTGCTCGACGGCGTGCTGCCGGGCGGTCGCCACATGCGCGGGGTCGGGCGGGACGTCCCAGGTGGCCACCTGGTCGGCGCCCAGGGCCCGGGTGCGGGCCAGCAGCAGGGCCACGTCGTCGCCGGGCTCGTCGGGCAGCACGGACTTCAGGACCTTGTCGCACAGGGCGTCGAGGGACCCACTCGGGATCTCCAGTGCGTGGCACAGCTCACTGACGCCGTGGTCCAGGTCGCGTTCGCGGCCCTCGATCAGTCCGTCCGTGTACAGGGCGATCAGCGAGCCCTCCGGCAGTTCCAGTTCGGTCGCCTCGAAGGGCAGGCCGCCGACGCCCAGCGGCGGCCCGGCGGACATCGTGACGAGCCGGGATATGCCGTCGGGCTGCAGGACGACCGGCGCCGGGTGCCCCGCCGCGGCCAGGGCCAGACGGCGCGAGACGGGGTCGTAGACCGCGTACAGACAGGTCGCTCCCAGCTCGGCTACCTCCTCGCCGCCCTCTCCCGTCGCCAGATGGGTGACGAGGTCGTCGAGGTGGGTGAGGAGTTCGTCGGGCGGCAGGTCGACGTCGGCGAGGGTCCGTACAGCGGTGCGCAGACGCCCCATGGTGGCCGAGGAGCGGATACCGTGCCCGACCACGTCCCCGACGACCAGGGCGACCCGGCTGCCGGACAGCGGGATCACGTCGAACCAGTCGCCGCCGATACCGGCCAGCGATCCGGAGGGGAGATAGCGGTGGGCCACCTCGACCGCGGCCTGTCCGGGCAGGCCGCGCGGCAGCAGGCTGTGCTGGAGGGCCAGCGCCGTCATCCGCTCGCGCGCGAAGCGGCGGGCGTTGTCGATACAGACGGCCGCCCGGCTCGCCAGCTCCTCGGCGAGGACGGCGTCGTCGGCCGCGAACGGGTCCGGGTTGTGCGTGCGCACGAACACCGCCGCGCCCAGGGTGGTGCCACGGGCCCGCAGCGGCACCGTCACCAGGGAGTGGGCGCCTTTGCGGTGCGCGGGGTCGCCGATGCCCCGGGCGCTGCGCTCCTGCACCCAGCGGTCGAAGTCCGGTTCGCCGGCCCTGCGCAGCACGGCCCGGCTCTCCCGCAACGCCCGCGCGGGCGGTGAGTGGGGCGAGTAGGTGTCGGCGTCCCCCAGCCTGACGGCCGCCTCGGGGGTGCCCTCGTTGACGGACTGATGGGCGATCCGGCGCAGGACGACCTCGCCGCTCCGTTCCATGGGCGGCTCGTCCTGACCGAGGACCCAGTCGAGCAGGTCCACGCTGGCGAAGTCGGCGAACCTGGGGACGACGACCTCCAGCAGTTCTTCGGCGGTGCGCACCACGTCCAGGGTGGTACCGAGGGCGGTCGCCGCCTCGTTCAGCAGGACCAGGCGCCGGCGGGCCCAGTGCTGCTCGCTGTTGTCGACGGCTGCGACGGCCACGGCGGTCATCTCGTCCGGGGCCGTGCGCACCGGCCACATGTAGACGGTCCAGGCGTGCTCCCGGCTGTCGGACGGGGCGCGGGTGTAGCCCTCGAAGCGCACGGGGTTCCCGGTCTCCGCGACCTGGCGCAGATGACGGCGGAAGCTCCGGCCGTACTCGTCGTCCTCGGGCACGGTGTCGGGGAAGTACCGTCCGACGAGCGTGTCCGCCTCGACCTGCATGAGCTCGCCGGCCTTGTCATTGGCGCGGAGGCAGCGCTCCCTGGTGTCGAAGACGGACATCGCGACCTGCGCCTGCTGGAAGGCCTCGGCCACCAGGACCGAGTCCTCCGTCGCGGGCGCGGTGGTGACCACGAATCCCTGCGGGGCGCCGTCCGCGCCCATCACGGGATGGGCGCTCAGGCACAGTGACACGGAGTGACCGTCGCGGTGCCGCACCACGGCTGTCCCGGTGAGGGCGATCAGCCCGGGCAGTGGTACGTCCTCGGCGAGCAGCTGCTGCACCGCGCGGCCCACGACCTCCTCGGCCTCATATCCGGTCAGCCGCCGGGCACCCTCACTCCATCCCGTCACCGTGCCCCGGGCATCGATGATCGCCGCAGCGGCGACTTGCTCCATATGGTCCAGAATGATCCCTCCTTTGCATTGCCTCAACCCGGCGGTCCGCGGCGGTGGCGACGGTGGTACGGGAGGCCGGCGGCACATCGGCGGCCGCCGGGGTCCGCCGTGGATGGCGGTCCCTCCGTCCGCGCCGGGGCGGCGACCCCGCCGCACACCGGGCCTCCATCCTCGGCCAGGCCCAGTCCGCAGCCCGTTCGTCGCCGCCCCGCGCAGCAGCCGGCAGAATCGAGGTCCGCTCCGCCAGACGCGCGTGCGGCAGCAGACCACGCTCGCCGGGGTGGCCCTGGCCGGCGCGGCCTTGTGGACGTCCCACCCCAAGCCGAGCGACAGGCCCAGCAGCCCGTGCCTTCACTGTCCGATTCGGCTTCGGCCGCGCCGGGCTGCCGGTCCCCCACCCGGAGCGGATCGTGGACGAGGTCAGGCTCCGCAGCCTGCGGCGCAACCCTCACCCGTTCGCGGGACACCCCGCGGTACGAACGAGTCCCTCCGTGTGCGGGGACTTCGGGGTATGCGCAGGCTGATAGCGGCTGCCGTCCGTGATCACAGCGAGGGACCATGATCGTAACGGTGGTGTCGATGCCGGAAGGGATCGTCGCTCAAACTCATGTGTCGAGGGCACGTGAACGACTCGTGGCGTCCCGGTTCCTGCTCGTGGACATCGAGCTCCCCGAGAAGCCGGCGCCCGACGAGCAGCCGATCGCCCATCTGCTCGGCCTGGAGGCCGAGGACTTGACGTGGCTCGGCAGGGAAGCCGAGTCCGCGCGCGCCGAGTTCCTCGGAGACAGCGCCGCGTTCGTCGTACCCGTGATGGAAGCCGGCCGGATCACCCACATCCATGCGTTCGTGACCGAGCGCCATCTGGTCACGGTGCACCGCGGGCCGATCGAAGCGGTCCGGGGCCTCACCACCCGGTTGCGGCATGAACGACCTGCCGACGCCGTGGCCATGCTGTTCCTGCTGCTCCAGGAGGCCCTGGAGACCTTCCGCCGGTCCGCCGTGCAGGCGCTGTTGGAGGTGGAGGACCTCGAGGACGAGATGTTCCAGCGCCGGGAGCCCCACCAGGTCTATCGTCTGGCACGGTTACGACGGCACGCGGCCCTCCTGCATCACGCACTCCTCCCCTACCTCCAGGTGACGGACGAGATCTTCACGCGGCGGATGATGGACCGCAAGTTCCCGGAGGAGCGGCAGAGGCTCGCCCGTACGTTCCAGCACAATGCGAGGCTCGTGCTCTCGACCATCGAGTCCCTCCAGGACGCCGCCCGGCGAGCGTTCGCCAGCTACTCCTCCCTGGTGTCCGGCGAGCAGAACAGCGTGATCAACCGGCTGGCCATCGTGTCGGTGATCTTCCTGCCGCTGTCGTTCCTGACCGGGTTCTTCGGCATGAACTTCACGTATATGACGGACGAGTTGGAGAGCAAGGCGGTCTTCTGGCTGTTCGCGGTGGGATTGCAGGCGGTTGTCCTGCTCGTCGCCCTCTACGTGCTGCACCGCACCCGCCTGTGGCGAAAGCTGCACGACGAGGACGGCCTCGACGACCGGTGAGCCCGGGGCCCGTGCCCTCAGTCGACGGCGCGCCCGCGGCCCGTCGACGGCGACGGGCCCCGAACGGCGAAGCGGCGCCGGGCCGAGCATGACCGCGACATCACCGGCCCGGCGGACGAGGGGGATGCCTTCGACCGCGGGAATCATCGGACCGGGGGCGAACAGCATGTCACCGCGCCCGTACGGAGTGACGACGCCGAACCGGCGCCGTACAGGATCAACGCCACCGACAGCGACACCAGCGGTTCGAAGGCCGCGCCCAGCAGCCGTTCCGGGTGGACGGCATCGCCTTCGTCGGTCGTCACCGTCGGCCCGCGCCTTGCGCTATCCGCCCGTGGCGAAGCCCGGGAACAGCGTCATGCCGCCGTCCACGTAGAGGGTGGTGCCGACGACATAGTCGAGCAGGTCGGAGGCCAGCACGGCGACCGCCCTGGCGATGTCCTCCGGGTCGCCCACCCTGCGGTAGGGGATCAGGCTCAGCAGGCTCTCCTCCGCGTCCGGAGTGTCCCAGGCGCTGCGGTTGATGGGCGTGCGGATCGCCCCGGGCGCCACCGCGTTGACCCTGATCCTGTGCGGCGCCAGCTCCTGAGCCAGGGTCTGCATCAGCATCAGTACGCCGCCCTTGGAGGCCGCGTAGTTCACATGGCCCGCCCAGGGAATGATCTGGTGGACCGAGCTCATACAGATGATCTTCCCGGCGGACGACGACACCTCGGGAACCACTCCCCTGCGCAGGAACTCCTTCGTCGCCTCCCGTGCGCACAGGAATTGGCCGGTGAGATTGACATCCAGGACCTTGTGCCACTGTGCGAGGGTCATGTCGGTGATGGGAGCATCCCGCTGGAGGCCGGCGTTGGCCACCATGATGTCGATGGTCCCGAGCTCCTCCACCATGCGGGAGACCATCTTGACGACCTGGTCCTCCTGGGAGACGTCCGCCTCGTGGGCGTACGCGCGCACCCCGAACCCCTCGATCTCCTGCACGACCTGATCCGCGGAGTCGGGGGCGGCGACGTAGTTGACGACGACGTCGGCGCCCATCCGGCCCAGCGCGATGGCGGTGGCCCTGCCGATCCCCGAGTTGGCGCCGGTGACGAGAGCCTTCTGCCCCTTCAGGAGCGGGAAAGCAGTGATCTCCTGAACTTCGTTCACACTGGTGCCCACGGTTGCCTCCAGTCGATGCTGCCCCGGAACGCGCCCCGGGACCATGGGGATTTCTCGGGCCGATCACCCATGACCACACCACTTCCGGCAACGCTCGGCACGCCGCGGACCCCGTCTCTAGCCCGACCGAGAACCCTTGTCAGACCAACGGACCAGCCGAGGCAGCCATCGCGACCCCCTGGCAGTTCGGCGGTGTCGGGCGGCCTTCGCTCGCCGCGCACGCAAACGCCCGATACCGCACATTGGAGACATGGATCGCTATCCGCCAATCGCTGATCACGGGCTGGTCGGTGATCTGCAGACCGCCGCACTGGTCTCCGATCACGGCGTCGTGGACTGGTTCGCTGCTCCCCGTTTCGACTCACCCAGTGTGTTCGCGGCCCTGCTGGACCACGATCGCGGCGGATATTTCCGGTTGGCGCCGGAAGGCGGGGACGGAGGGTCCTGGCGGCAGCTGTACTACCCGGACACCGCCGTGCTGGTGACCCGGTTCATGTCATCCGACGGCGTGGGCGAGGTGATCGACTGCATGCCCGCGAACACCTCCGGCCGGGCCGACGACCGCCACACACTGATCCGGGCCGTGCGGGCCGTGCGCGGCACGGTCCGTTTCGACCTGGAGTGCCGGCCCCGGTTCGACTACGCCCGCGCCGATCACAGCCTCGACATGCGCCAGGACGGAGCGGTCTTCGACGCCCCGCACCTCACCGCCCATCTCCAAGGCACCTTCCCCCTGCGGCGCGACGGCCAGGACGTCACGGGAGAGGTGACACTGCAGGAGGGGGAGGCCGCCGCTGTGGTCTTCACCGTCTGCCGACCTGACGGGCCCGCGCCCCCGCCCCCCACCAAGGACCAGGTCTCCGAAGAGATCTGGGACACCATCGACTTCTGGCAGCGGTGGGTGAACACCTGCCGCTACCGGGGACGATGGCCCGACATGGTGCACCGCTCGGCCGTCACGCTGAAACTGCTCACCTACGCCCCCACCGGCGCCCCGATCGCCGCGGCCACGATGGGGCTGCCGGAGCAGGTCGGAGGTGAGCGCAACTGGGACTACCGCTACACCTGGGTCAGGGACGGCTCGCTGTCCGTCCGCGCCCTGCTCGACCTGGGCTTCGTCGACGAGGCGACCGCCTTCACCCGCTGGCTGGGAGACCGGCTGCACGACCAGGCGGGACCGGACGGGGAACCGCTCCAGATCATGTACCGGGTGGACGGCGACCCGCGCCTGACGGAGGAGGTTCTGGAACACTTCGAGGGCTACCGCGGCTCCTACCCGGTCCGGGCCGGAAACGCCGCGGCCGACCAGTTGCAACTCGACATCTACGGCGAGGCCATGTACGCCCTCTCCGAGAGCCGCAAGGTCGGCATGCACATCGGCTACCACGGCTGGAAGGGGCTGAGCCGGACCCTGGACTGGCTCGCGGACAGCTGGGACCGTCCCGACGAGGGCATCTGGGAGACCCGCGGCGGCCGCAATGACTTCACCTACAGCCGCGTCATGTGCTGGGCGGCCTTCGACTGCGGTCTGCGCCTGGCCGAGGAATGGCGCCGGCCGGCGGACACCGCCCGCTGGAGGACGGCTCGCGACAGGATCCTCGATCAGGTCATGGAACGAGGCTGGAACAAGGAGGAGCAGGCACTGGTCCAGCACTACGGCAGCGACGTCCTGGATGCCTCGCTGCTCCTGCTCCCACGGGTGGGCTTCCTCGCCCCCCTGAGCCCGGGCTGGCTGAACACGCTGGACGCCATCGACCGCAGACTGGTCTCCGACAGCCTCGTCTACCGCTACGACCCGGCCGCGTCACCCGACGGCCTGCGTGGCTCGGAGGGCACCTTCAGCCTGTGTACCTTCCTGTACGTCGATGCCCTGGCCCGCTCGGGCCAACTGGCCAAGGCTCGCTACACATTCGAGAAGATGCAGACCTACGCCAACCACGTCGGCCTGTTCGCCGAGGAAATCGGCCCCGGCGGCGAGCAACTGGGCAACTTTCCCCAGGCCTTCACGCACCTCTCCCTCATCATGGCCGCCTCCTCCCTCGACGACGCCCTCGACAACGCCGCCGACCGGGCAACGGGCCGCCCGGAACACGAGCGGCGGCCCCCGTGGCGCTTCAAGTAGGCGGCGGTCCACTCCCGGCCCCCGCGCCCGCACTCGCAGGCCGAGCCACTCGGTCCGCCGAAGCTACCGGCAACGCCGGGGCAGCACCGCGGGGTCGGTCCCGGCGGTCTCTACGCGATGCAGGGCGTCGGTGATCGCTTCACCGATCTCCGTGAACTGCAGTACCTGCTGGGGAGTGAGCGCGTCGAGGGCCGCGCGGCGCACGGCTTCGACGACAAGGCGGGCGCCAGGCTCTTCCTGAGGCGGCTGAACTCCCGGTCCACGCAGAAGAAGGCGATCGCCACCTGGACCTGGTCGGTGCGCGAGGACGTCGCCCCTCCGTCCGGTCTCAAGCCTCTGGCGTCGTACAGGAACACCGCGGTCAAGTGAGAGGCGCGGACCCCGCAGACCCGGACAACACCCTCGGACGAACGCCGGGCGCCTTCTGACCGTCACGGTCGGAAAGGTCCGCCGAGCACGTCACCAGAGCTTGTCAATCTCCCCGGGATAGAGCTTGATCCGACTGCCTTGGAACGACTCCCGGGCCCGGCGGCCCTCGGCCGAGAAGAAGCCGGCCATGGTGACCTTGTCGAAGCCGCGCCAGTCGCTGGGGAAGGGATCCTGGGGCGTTCCCCCGACCAGCACCGCTCCGGGGAGCAGGCGCCAGCCCGCGCGTTCGTAGAACGCCTGCAGCGGGCGGTCGCAGGTGAACAGGCCCAGGTCCATCCGCTGGGCGATCATCTTCTCTCTCGCCGCCACCACCAGGCGCCGGCCGTACCCGCGACCACGCGCCTCCCGGCGCGTCACCACGGTGCTCAGCCCGCCGGCCGCATAACGCCGGCCGGCGTGGCTGATCTCCTTGGACAGGATGTCCAGTGTGGCCAGTACCGTCCCGTCGGCGACGAGCAGCATCGACAGCGGCCGCAGCGCGGGATCGTGGGCCGGCTCATCAGGAGGGGTCGGCGGTCCGCTCGTGGTCGGCCACGCCTCCTCCTGAAGCTCCCGCACCTGGACGCGCAGGTCGGACGGAGTGACTTCTTCCGGGAATGACAGGATGTGCACGCGTCGATTCTCGTGACTCACCGTGCGCGGGCAAGCAGTTTTCTTCTCGCGTCCAGCAGTGTCCTCGGTGCCCGCTGCCGTGTTCCAGGGAAATTCTCATTTCCCGGAATCCGTGTGCATGATCCGTGCCGGGCAGGGCAGCCGTGCGTCAGGCCCCGCCGTGTTCCCCCGTCGCGGCGGGGCCGTCCTCGCGACCCTTGCGCCGGGCCTCCGCGCGGGTCGGGGCGTCGGTGATGTCGAGGAAGATCTGGTCGGCCTGCGGGACGGTGTGCGCGACCGACCGTTTGATGCATACCGCGACGTCCTCGACCTCCTCGCTGTCCAGGCCGGGGACGAGGTCGACGCGGGCGGCCACCAGGGTGGAGTCGAGGCCCAGCTGCATGGTGAGCAGCTCCTCCACGCTGTCGATCTCGGGCTGGGCCTGCAGCAGCGCGCGGATCCGGTGGCTGAGCTCCGGATCCGCGGCCTGGCCGATCAGCCGGCCGCGTGCGTCACGGCCGAGCCGGTAGGCGACGTACACGAGCAGCACGCCGATCGCGAACGAGGCGGACGCCTCCCATACGACAGCGCCGGTGACCATGTGGAGCGCCATCCCGACGATCGCGAGGACCACCCCGAGCACCGCCGTGCTGTCCTCGGCGACGACCGTGCGGAGCGCCGGGTCCCGAAGTCCCTCTGCGGCCGAGCCGTGCTGCCGGTGCACCTGGTGGAGGGCGCGCAGCAGGGAGAGGCCGTCCATCAGCAGCGCGACGCCGAGCACGGCGAATCCCGCCACATAGCCGCTGCGCGACTCCTGCTCGCCGCTCTTCAAGGCCTGGAAGCCCTGGAAGAAGGAGAAACAGCCGCCCATCACGAAGATGCCGACGGCCGCCAGCAGTGACCAGAAGAACCGCTCCTTGCCGTAGCCGAAGGGGTGGTCCCGGTCGGCCGGGCGGCGGCTGCGGTGGAGGGCGGCCAGCAGGAAGATCTCGTTCAGGCTGTCGGCCACGGAGTGCGCCGCCTCCGACAGCAGTGCGGGCGAGTGGGCGACGAGTCCGCCGATGGCCTTGGCCGCGGCGATCAGGATGTTCGCGGCGAGCGCCACGAACACCGTGACACGCGTCTTTCGGTCGGAGGCCCGGCGGCGCCGCACGGAGTGGTCCTCCGACGATTCGCCGGGGGAAGGCTCCCCCGTCGAGGGCGTCCGGTCGATCCGTTGCGCGTTCGAGGATGTCCCGCTCACGTCGCCCGACTGCCCCCATCCGTGCGTCTCACACGATGTGGGGCGGGAGTCCGGGGAACCCTACCGACATGCGCCCCGTGGCCGCGACCTCTACCGAACGCCCGGCTTCGGTGACACCGTCGGCTTCGACCACATCGAGCGGCATGACCGAGGGGCCGACGCAGCGGCAGCAGAGGAGAGGCACATGGCCAGGGACAGGAAGCAGAAGCCGAAGCTTCCACTCGTCTACAAACCCGTCGGGTTCGCCTTCGGCTGGGCGGGCGGAGTCCTCGCGGGGCTCGCCTTCCGGAGGACCTGGAAGGCGATTCGCCACGAGGACGACGCGCCCGACGCGCTCGACAAGGACCGTGGCTGGGGCGAGGTACTCCTCGCCGCGGCGCTCCAGGGCGCCCTCTTCGCCGTCGCCCGCAGCGCGGCGGACCGCACGGGGGCCAAGGCGATAGAGCGCTCGACGGGCGTGTGGCCGGCCACGACGAAGGGGGGCCGGGACTGAACGCGCCCGCCCGCATACGTTCCCCGGGCATCCCCGTCCCACGGATTCAGTCCCCCGGATTCAGTCGGCCACGAGCCACTTCCTGTCGCGCCTCGCCCCGCGCCAGGACAGCTCGCTCACCTCGCGCCACGCCCGAACGCCACGTGGGGCCTACGGTCCGGTGATCTCCGCCAGTCGCGCAGCCGCCGCGGACAGCAGCAGGTCGAGTGCGGCCGGGTAGGAGCTGCGGCGCATTTCGGGAACGAGATGGCGGGCCGTCGCCGCGATGTTCGGGTGCGTGTCGGCGGGCAGTCGGGCGTACGTGGCGCGCCACACCTGCGCCTCCGCCTCGAGTGCGGCGCGCGGCAGGGACGCGTTCGCCGCGTCGAGGGCCGCGAACGCCAGGGCCTGGTCGACGAACGCGTGGTAGATCCGTACGGCGTCGGGGTCGGGGAATCCCGCCCCGCGCAGTACGCCCAGGATCGTCTCGACGGCCTCGATCTCGTGCGCCCGTCCGGTCACCCGGTACGAGCTGAGCACCGATGCCTGCGGGTGCGCCAGGGCCCCGGCGTGCATGCGCAGCCCCAGTTCCCGCAGGTCGGTGCGCCACTCGCCGGTGGGGCGCCAGATGCGCAGCGTACGGCCGATGAGCTCGTCGGCGATGGCGAGCAGCAGATCGTCGGTGTCGCGGAAGTACCGGTACAGGGCGGTGGGGTCGGCGCCCAGGGCGAGGCCGAGGCGGCGGACGGTGAGGGCGTCGGCGCCGTGCTCCTTCAGCAGCCGCAGCGCGGTGTCGACGATCAGCTCCTCGGAGAGGACGACACCGGTCTTGGTGGGGCGTCGGCGCCGCCGTGCGGTGGGCGGAACCACTCGTTCGGTCATGTGCTCTCCTGGTCTTTCGACGGCTCCCCGCTGCCGTCCGGCGGCCTTCGAGGGTCTTCAGGATCTGCCGACGACTCCGGCCCGGGTGCGGGCACCTTATGTCAACAGCGTTGACCTGTTAAGGCCCCGGGCAGTTTCATTTCCGGTCACCGGGCCGGATTCAGGCCCCTCGGTGCGATCGGAGCCGGTCATGACACGGACCCCGTACGGCGCGGACCCTCCCGCGCAGCCGTCCCTGCGCAAGTCCCTCGGCGTCCTCGACGGCGTCGCCATCGCCGCCTCGAGCACGGCGGCGACCACCAGCATCGGTATCGGTCTCGGTGTGACGGCCGGCGTGGTCGGCCTGCATCTGCCGGCCATCATGCTGCTGGCCTTCCTGCCGATCCTCGGGATCGCGGGCGCCTACTCCCGGCTGAACCGGGTGGAACCCAACGCGGGCAACGGCTATGTGTGGGTGGGCCGTTCGCTCAATCCCTGGCTCGGATTCCTGGTCGGCTGGGTGAACATCGTGGCCACGGTGGCATTCCTCGCGTACACCACGGCAGTGACCGGCTCGGCCGTGCTCCAGCTGGCCGGGGAGGCCGGCGTCCATCGCGTCGCGGGCCTCGCCCTCGTCCCGGGTTCGACCGCACAGACGACGGTGGTGGGCCTGGTCGTGCTCATCACGGTCACCGTGACCGCGGTCACCGGCGTCCGCACCGCGGCCCGGCTGCAGACCGGATTGCTCGTGTTCGAGTACGTCGTCCTGCTGGGCTTCTGCGGATACGGGATCGTCACCGGCCCGCACGCCTTCAGCCTGAGCTGGTTCGACCCGTTCGCCATCCCCTCGGCGTCGGCGCTGGCGCAGGGGCTGCTGCTGTCGGTGTTCTGCTACTGGGGGTTCGAGGCGGCGTTCAGCGTGAACGAGGAGGTGCGCGACCCCCGCGACGTCTCCCGGGCCGGCCTCACCACGCTCATCACCATGCTCATGCTGTTCCTGCTCGGCTCGGTCGCCTTCCAACGGGTCCTGTCGGAACAGGAGCTGGCCGGACACGGCGCGCAGGGTCTGGCGTACTTCGGCGACCGGCTGGCCTCGCAGCCGCTTGCCGCGCTGCCGCTGGTGGCGCTGATGTTCTCTGCGGTGGCCTCGCTCCAGGCGGGTGTGATCCCGACCGCCCGCTCGATGTTCGCGATGAGCCGGGACCGTACGCTCGGGCCGGTGTGGTCCAGGGTGAACCGGCGGTACGGGACTCCGGCCGCGGGGACGCTGCTGATCGGCGCGCTGGCCGCCGCGGTCGCCGCGCTGGCGCTGGTCATCCCCCGCCTCGCCGACATGATCATGGCCACGGTCAACGCGGTCGGCATCGTCGTCGCGCTCTCGTACGCGCTCACCGCACTCGCGGCGGCCGTGCGCTTCCGGGGGCTGCTGCGGGAGGACGTGCGTCAGGGCATCCGGGCCGTGGTGCTGCCCGCCCTCAGCGCGACAGCGCTGCTCGGGCTCGGCGGCTACCTCGCCTGGTCGTTCTACACCTCCACCGACCATCTCGCCCTCCGCGCGGACAACGGCTGGTTCCTGCTGCTCATGCCCACGCTGATGATCGTCTCCGGGTTCGCGGCCGCCGCCTGGGCCAAGTGGGTGCGCAGGTCGCCGTACTTCCGCACGGGCCATGGCACGGACGCCGACGCACCCCAGCTCCTCGCCACCCCCAGCTGAGCCCTGGCACCCCTTCACGATCCTTCGAGAAACGGAAACCATGCAGGCCGATCTCCTCTTCACCGGTGGCCCCGTCCTCACCCCGGACGGGCCCACCACCACCTCGGTGGCGGTCGTCGACGACCGGATAGCCGCCGTCGGCGACGCCGAGGCACAGGAACTGACCGGTCCGAAGACCGAGGTCGTCGACCTCGCAGGGCGGCTGCTGCTGCCCGGCTTCCAGGACGCGCACATCCACCCGGTCCCCGCCGGGCTGGAACTCACCCAGTGCGATCTCACGACGGCGAAGACCGCGCGGGAGACGCTGGCGGCCGTCCGCGCGTACGCCGACGCACACCCGGACCGTGAGTGGATCACCGGCGGCGGCTGGTCCATGGAGGCGTTCGAAGGCGGTATGCCGACCAAGGAGCTGCTCGACGCGGTGGTCCCGGACCGGCCGGTCTATCTGCCCAACCGTGACCACCACGGCGCCTGGGTCAACAGCCGTGCCCTGAGGCTTGCGGGCATCACCCGGGACACCCCGGACCCGGTCGACGGACGGTTCGAGCGCGACGCGTCCGGCGAGCCCACGGGCATGCTCCAGGAAGGGGCCATGCAGTACGTCGGCCGGCTCACGCCCGCGGCCACCCCCGCCGACCGGCTCGCCGCACTGCTGCACGCCCAGCGGCATCTGCACGCGCTCGGCATCACCGCCTGGCAGGACGCGCTCGTCGGCGACTTCCTGGGGATGGACGACCCCTCCGAGGCGTATCTTGCGGCCGCCCGCGACGGCTCGCTGACCGCTCGGGTCGTCGGCGCCCTGTGGTGGGACCGGGAGCGCGGAGCCGAGCAGATCCCGGAACTCGTCGAACGACGTGCCGCGTTCAGCCAGGGTCTGTTCCGCGCGAGCAGCGTCAAGCTGATGCTGGACGGGGTCGCCGAGACCGGGACGGCGGCGCTCCTGGACCCGTATCTGGACGGGTGCGGCTGTGCCACCGCGAACCACGGCACCAGCTTTCTCGACCCCACCCAACTGCCCTCGTATGTCTCGGAGTTGGACGCCATGGGTTTCCAGTGCCACTTCCACGCGCTGGGCGACCGGGCCGTACGGGACGCGCTGGACGCCATCGAGGCGGCCCGCAGGGCCAACGGGCCGAGCGACACCCGGCCGCACCTGGCCCATCTGCAGATCGTGCACCCCGACGACGTCCCCCGCTTCGCACGGCTCGGCGCCACGGCGAACATCCAGCCGCTGTGGGCCGCGCACGAGCCGCAGATGGACAAGCTGACGATCCCGTTCCTCGGACCGGAACGGGCCGCCTGGCAGTATCCGTTCGGCGCGCTGCTGCGGTCCGGGGCGACGCTCGCGGCGGGCAGCGACTGGCCGGTCAGCAGCCCCGATCCGATGCGGGGCATCCACGTCGCGGTCAACCGGGTGAGCCCGGGCGAATCCGGGCCGGTCTTCCTGCCCGCGGAGCGCATCGGCCTCACGACCGCGCTGACGGCGTACACCGCGGGATCGGCGTACGTGAACCACCTCGACGAGACCGGAACCATACGCCCCGGCGCACTGGCGGATCTGGTGGTACTGGACCGCGATCCGTACGCCGGTCCGCCCGAGGCGATCGGTGAGACGGGCGTGGCGCTGACCTATGTCGGGGGTGAGCGCGTGTACACGGCGCCCGACGCCTGAGCGGGCGCGCACCCCGGGGATGTCACCGTCAAGCCCGGGCGACGCCCCCGGGAGCTTCCTGGACATCTGTCCAGCTATAGTGGACAGCTGTCCAAGAAGTAGCCGAGTTCACGGATGGGTCCCTTGTCGATGGAGATCGTGGCGAATGTGCTGGTCGGGCTGGTGGCGGCCCTGCACGCGTACATCCTGGTGATGGAGATGTTCCTGTGGGAGAAGAAGCCGGGGCGGGGGTTGCACGGGTTCGATCCGGAAATGGCGCGGGCCACGGCGCCGATGGCCGCCAACCAGGGGCTCTACAACGGATTCCTGGCGGCCGGTCTGGTGTGGGGGCTGATCGCCGGTGATCCGACCGGGTTCCGTGTGCAGGTCTTCTTCCTGGTGTGCGTGGTGATCGCCGGTGTGTTCGGGGCCGCCACCGCCAACCGGCGGATCCTGGTCGCCCAGGCACTGCCGGGCGCACTCGCCCTGGCCGCCGTACTCGCCGCGCAGTGACGGCCGTGCCGCCGGAGGATCCACGGGCGGCCCGCACCCGCGCACGGCTGCGCGAGGCCCTCCTCCAGGAGTGCGCCGAGCATCCCCTGGAGGACGTCAGCGTGGCCGCTCTGGTGCGCCGTGCCGGGGTCGGGCGCGCCACGTTCTACGTGCACTACACGGACCTGGAGGCACTGGCGGTCGACGCCTGCGCCGATGTCGTACGGGAGGCCGTGGACGCGCTGCACGCCTGGCGGGGCCGCCCGGACCCGGTGCACGCGCCCGAGGCGCTGCACGGCTTCTTCGCCGGGCTCGCCCCGCACGCCGCCCTCTACCGCACGCTCCTCACCCCCGGCGGCAGCGGCCCGCTCGGCCGTGTCCTGCACCGCGATCTGCGGGCCCGCAGCCTCGCCGAGCGCGAACTCGTGGGCGCCGCCGACGCGCCCCTGGTCGCCTCCGCCGTGGCCGCCACCTTCGCAGGCGTGCTCGCGGACTGGCTGCACGGTCTCATCGACGCCACGCCGCACCAGATCGCCGACCATTCCTGGCAGTTGCTGGTCGCCCTGCACCGCAGCCGGTGAGCCGAAGGTGTCAGCGTGCCGTCTGGAACGTGCGCCGGTAGGCCTGCGGTGAGACACCGATCGCCGCGTGCAGATGCTGCCGCAGTGAGGCGCCTGTGGCGAAGCCGACCTCCCCGGCAATCTGATCCACCGGCAGGTCGGTGGACTCCAGCAGATGGCGGGCCCGGGCGACACGCTGCTGGATGAGCCAGCGGCCGGGGCTCATGCCCACCTCCTCGTTGAAGCGGCGGGCGAAGGTGCGCAGGCTCATCCGGGCATGACCGGCGAGGTCGGCCAGCGCGAGCGGCTCACCCAGACGCTCCAGTGCCCAGACGCGGGTGGCGGCCGTGCCGGCCGCCGTGGGCTCGGGCACGGGCTGTTCGATGTACTGCGCCTGGCCGCCGTCCCGCCACGGGGGCACCACACAGCGCCGGGCCACCTTGTTGGCCAGCTCACTCCCGTGGTCCTTGCGCACGATGTGCAGACACACGTCGACGCCGGAGGCGGCCCCCGCCGAGGTCAGGATCGTGCCGTCGTCGACGAACAGCACATCGGGGTCCAGCGCCACCTGCGGGAACATCCTGCGGAACTCATCGGCCAGTTGCCAGTGCGTGGTCGCCCTGCGGCCGTCGAGGAGCCCGGCGGCGGCGAGCACGAACGCGCCGGTGCATATGGACACGATGCGGGCGTCCGGCCGGATGAGCGCGAGTGCAGCCGTCAACTCGCCGGGGAGGCTGGGTAGTTGCCCGGTGACCAAGGACGGGACGACGGGCGGGATGACCACGGTGTCGGCCGTGCTCAGCACCTCGGGTCCGTGCTCGACGGCCACCGAGAAGTCGGAGTTGGTGCGGACCGGTCCGCCGTCGACCGTGCAGGTCGTCACCTCGTAGCGGCCGTCCGCCGCGCCGAGGATCCGGCTCGGAATGCCCAGCTCGAATGCGTAGACGCCATCCAGCGCCAGGACCACTACCCGTTCCACGACTGCCATGGCACGATCCTATCGAACATTGGCAATCGTGCCATTTCCCGGGCGGTCCGCGCCCGGCACGCTGAAGGGCATGAGCACTGCGAACACGATGCGCGCGATCAGCCAGGACGACTTCGGAGGGCCCGAGGTCCTCAAGGAAGTGGAGCGGGAACGGCCCACGCCGGGGATGAGCGAGGTGCTGGTGCGGGTGCATGCGGCCGGGCTGAACCCGACCGACTGGAAGCACCGGGCCGGCTTTCCCTCCGTCGACCGGCCGGTCCCGGTCCTCGGGTGGGACGTCTCCGGAGTGGTGGAGTCGGTGGGCGGCGGCGTCACCCTGTTCAAACCCGGTGACGAGATCTTCGGAATGCTGCCGTATCCGCACGGAGCGGGTGCGCACGCCGAGTATGTCACCGGCCCCACCCGGGCCTTCGTCCGCAAGCCGGCCGGGATCGACCACATCCAGGCGGCCGCGCTCCCCCTTGCCGGGCTCACCGCCTACCAGGCGCTGGTCGACACGGCCGATGTGCGGCCGGGACAGCGGGTGCTGATCCACGCGGCCGCGGGCGGCGTGGGGCATCTGGCGGTGCAGATCGCCAAGGCGCGCGGCGCGTACGTCATCGGTACGGCAAGCGCGGCCAAACACGGCTTCCTGCGCGAGCTGGGCGCGGACGAGGTGATCGACTACCGGGAGATCGACTTCGCCGCGGGGCTCTCGAATGTCGACGTCGTCCTGGACACCCTCGCCGGTGACACGCGCACCCGGTCCCTTCGGGTACTGCGCGAGGGCGGTCTCCTGGTGTCCATCCTTCCCTTCGGTATGGACAACGACGCCGAGCGCGCCGCCGAGAAGGCCGTCCGGCTGGAGGGGCTGCTCGTCGAGTACGACCATGCGGGCATGCAGGCCCTCGCCGACCTGGTGCAGGAAGGGAAGCTGCACGCCCACATCGATACGACGTTCCCGCTCGCCGAGGCGGCGAAGGCGCACGCACTCGGCGAGACGGGGCGGACGACGGGGAAGATCGTCCTGGTGGTGCGCTGACGGCGGTCAGAACGTCAGCACGGGCTTGATGGTCTTGCCCGCGCTCATGTCCCGCACCGCCTGGTCGATGTCCGCGAACGGATAGGTGCTGATCAGGCGGTGCAGCGGCAGGCGCCCCTCCTTGACCAGCTGGACGAGGGCCGGGATGAAGGCCTGCGTTTCGCTGTCGCCGAGCGTGATGCCCACGATCTGCTTTCCGGGGAGCAGCCCGTTGACGTCCAGGGCCACATCGGTGCCGAACGGCGGGGCTCCGACGACGACCAGGGTGCCTCGGGCGGCGAGCGCGTCCGCGCCCTGGCGCAGCACGCCGACGTTGCCGGTGGTCTCCACGACCCCGTCCGCTCCCTGCCCGTCGGTCAGCAGCGCGAGCGCCTCGCCGAGGTCGGCCTCGGACGCGTTGACGGTGTGTGTGGCGCCCAGTTCCCTGGCCAGGGTGAGGCGTTCGGCGAACCGGTCGACGGCGATGATCTTCGTCGCCGGGGTCAGGGCGGCCGCCATCACCGCGGACAGGCCCACGGCTCCGGCGCCGAGGACGACGACCGTGCTGCCCGCCCGGGGCTTGAGGACGTTCCACACGGCGCCGACCCCGGTCTGCACGCCGCAGCCGAGCGGGGCGATGGACTCCAGCGGTACGTCGGGGTCGACCTTGACCAGGCTGCGCTGGTCCACCAGCGCCCGTTCGGCGAAGGAGGACTGGCCGAAGAAGTGACCGCCGAGTGGGGTGCCCTCGCGGCTGATGGTGCTGGAGCCGTCCGTACGGCGGCCGCCGATCAGGTTCAGCGGCAACCACGTGGCACAGTACGCCGGGTGCCCGTCGTCGCAGTTGCGGCAGCCGCCGCAGGAGGTGAAGGACAGCACGACATGGTCGCCGGGCTCCACGCCCGTCACGCCCGGACCCACGGCCTCGACGACACCGGCTCCCTCATGGCCGAGGACGCCGGGCAGCGGGAACGGCAGGCCGCCCGACGCCACGCTGAGGTCGGTGTGACACAGGCCGGTGGCGACCATGCGGACCAGAGCCTCGCCCGGACCCGGGGTGTCGAGTTCGATGTCGGAGAGAGTGAAGGGCGCTCCCCCGGACTCGACGACGGCGGCGCGAGTGATGGTGGACATCGTACGAACTCCTCTGTGAAATGGGTCGAGTTGGCGTCCCGCACGCGGCGTGCGGGTCAGTCGAGCGAGACGACGACGGACTTGACCTTGGTGTAGGCGGCGAGGGCCTCGGGTCCGTACTCCCGGCCGAAGCCGGAGTCCTTGACGCCGCCGAAGGGAACCGCCGGGTCGAGCATCGCCCAGTCGTTGATCCAGACGATGCCGGCCTGCAGGCGTTCGGCGATGCGGTGGGCACGGGCGAGGTTGGCCGTCTGGATACCCGAAGCCAGGCCGTACGGCGTGGAGTTGGCCAGTCGTACGGCCTCGTCCTCGGAGTCGAAGGGCTGGACGGTGAGGACGGGACCGAAGATCTCCTCCTGCACCACCCGGGAGTCGTTGGCGAGGCCGGTGATCACCGTCGGCCTGTAGTAGTAGCCGCCGTCGAGGTCGAGCCGCTCACCGCCTACGACAACCCGTGCGCCCTCCTTGCGGGCGAGGTCGACGTATTCCTCGACCTTCTTGAGGTGCTTCTCCCCCGCCATCGGCCCGACGACGGTCCCCGGATCGCGCGGGTCACCGACGGGCACCCCGGCGACCGCCTCGGCAAGGATGCCGACCAGGGTGTCGTGGACCGGGCGGGCCACCAGCAGCCGGGGGCCGGCCATGCAGAACTGGCCGGTGTTGAAGACGAAGCCCTTGATGACCGCGCCGACCGCCTTCTCGACGTCGGCGTCCTCGAAGACGATGTGGGCCGCGTTGCCGCCCAGTTCCATCATGACGGTCTTGAGCCCTTCGCCCGCCACGCTCGCCACGTGCCGGCCGACCGCGGTGGAGCCGGTGAAGGCGATCTTGTCGACGCCGGGGTTGCGCAGCAGCGCCTCGCCCGCCACCGGTCCGGTACCGGTGACGACGTTCACTACGCCGTCCGGGACGCCGGCCTCCTGGAGCAGCCGGGCCATGTAGAGGGCGCTGAGCGGGGTCTCCTCGGCGGGCTTGTGCACGATGGTGTTGCCGGCCGCGAGGGCCGGGGCCAGCTTCGAACCGGCCAGGATCAGCGGGAAGTTGAAGGGCGTGATGGCGGCGACCACGCCGAGCGGCTCGCGCCGGGTGTACGCGAAGGCGTTGAGCGGGGTGTCGCGGGTCGCTCCGTCCTGGCTCTGGGCGAGGGAGGCGTAGTACTCGTAGTCGTTGGCCGCGTTCGTCACGTCCACGGCGCTGCACAGTGAGATCGGCTTGCCGACGTCGAGGCTCTCCAGGGCGGCGATCTCCTCGGCGTTTGCACGGACCAGCCCCGCAACGCGGTGCAGCACGCGGCCGCGCTCCCGGCCGCTCATCCGCGCCCAGGGCCCGTTGTCGAAGGCGTCCCGGGCGGCGCGTACCGCGGCGTCGACGTCGGTGGCGGCCGCCTCCGCGACGGTCGTGACCACCTGGCCGGTGGACGGGTCGATCACATCCATACGGGCACCGTCGGCGGCCTCGCGCCACTGTCCGCCGATGAACAGCTGCCCGGGCTCGGTCTCGAAGGTGGTGGCCATGGCCCACTCCCCAGCGTTGATCGCCAAAGTTTCAACCAACAGGTTTCCTGTTGGTTCGCAGTCTCATTACAGACAGGTTTCCTGTCAATGGTCTAGGGTGAACGCATGGTCGGTACAAAGACACGCCCGTCGTTGCTCTACATGGTCAAGCAGGTGGAACTCGTCGTACGCTCGCACCTGGACGAGCTGGTCAAGCCCGCAGGGATCACGGCCCTGCAGTACACGGCCCTCACCGTCCTGGAGCGTCACGACGGGCTCTCGGCGGCCCAGTTGGCCCGGGACTCGTTCGTCACCGCACAGTCCATGGCCGACCTCGTACGGTCGCTGGAGAGCCGCGGGCTCATCCGACGGGAGCGCAACCCGCGCAACCGACGCGAACTGCTGATACTGCTGACCGACACCGGAAGGGAACTGCTCGCGGGGGTGGCCGGTCCGGTGCGGGAGCTGGAGGAACGGATGGTCCGCGACCTCACCTCACACCAGGCCGACCAGTTCCGTCAGGCGCTGTCCAAGGCCTGGCATGCACTGTCGTAGTTCCGCCACGCAATCAACAGGACGAGTCGCGCGCAATTCGAAGACATATGTCAATCGAACATGCTCAAATTCACTCCATCGAGGGTACCTTGCACGGCGGGGCTGAGAGTGGGTTGGAGGCGATGTCGACGTGCAGCACGACTCTGCGCCGCTCACCCGGCAACTGCGGATCCATCGGCACCGCGGTCACACGGTCCTCGAGTTCCACGGCGAGATCGACGTCGTCGCGGCGTTAGAGATCACGCCTTTCCTGGACTCCGCGACGGGCCGCCCGGCGCCGCGGATCGTCATCGACCTGCGGCCGGTGGAGTTCTTCGACTGCTCCGGGCTGCGTCTGCTGTACCGGGCCAGACGCCGCGTCCTCGCACAGGGCGGAACGCTGCACCTGGTGTGCACCCATCCACTGACTCTGCGGATCCTGCGGATCACCGGGCTGGCAGAGCTCGTACCGCCGTCGGCATCGCTGGAGGAGGCCCTCAGCCAGTCGGACGCCGCCGGGTCCCTGGAGACCAACTGATGCGGTAGGTCCGCCGTCATGGAGGCCGCCTGGCCCAGAAGGCGACGGGACCTGCCCGAGCAGGTCCCGTCGCCTTCGCGTGTCTCGTCAAAGGACCGTGTGTCACATGGAACGGCGTCCGATGCGGCGCAGGAGCAACAGCCCCATGATCACAAGAACCGCACCGGCCGCGGCCGGCCACAGGTGTGCGCCGGTCTCGGCCAGTCCGCCCGTGACCGCCTGGGGTTCGGTCTGCGGCGGAGCGTACGGCGTCTCCCCACCGGCACTCGCCGGGGGTTCGGTCCGCGCCGCGGGGGTTGAGATCTCTCCACCCGTGGACGAGGTCTGCTCGGGGCCGGCCGTCCGGCCGGCGTGGTCGCCCGCCGAGTTGCTCCGCGGCGCGGTGGACGCGCCGCTGCGGGCGTCCTTGGGCTTCGCATAGACCTTGGGGGTCGCACCGCCTTGGTCGCCGTTCGAACCGCCGGCGGCCGCTCCGGTACCGGTCGCACCGGCCGCTCCCTTGTCCGGCCCACTGCCCGATCCGGTGTCCGGGGCACTCGCCGATCCGGTGTCCGGGGCACTCGCCGATCCGGTGTCCGGGGCGCCGGCCGTTGCGGTGCCCGGCGTACCGGCCGGGGGCTGTGTCGTCTGGTTGGCCCCATTGTTGCCGGAGTCGCCGCCGGCGTTTCCGCTCGACGAGGGGGCGGGAGACGGTGCCGCGGTGCCCTGTGACCGATCACCGGCGTTGCCGCCGCACTGCCGCCCTGTGTTGATGCAGTCGACCACTTGGCTCATCAGCTCATCGGTCATGACGTTGATGAAGTCGTCGTGGTCGGTGATCGGCTTGTGCAGCTGCTCCGGGAAGCCGTCCACCGCGTAGGCGTTCTTCACCTGACCGTTCTCGATGGACGGCTGCGGAACGTCGTAGACCAGGCGCATCGTCAGCTGCGGGATCGCCTTGAAGCCATTGGCGCAGTTTCCGCCCGCGTCCGCGAAGGCCACGTGCGTGCGGTGGTTGGCGCTGTCGATGTTCTGGCCGTCCCAGCAGCTCTGGAAGGCGAACGTACGGACCACCTGGCTGCCCTGCGGGCAGATCGGGTACTTGTCCGTCAGCTGCACCTTGTCCTCGAAACCGGTGCAGCTCCAGTGCGCGTTGGCATTCTTGGGACCGTTGGTGAAGGCCTTGGCGTCGCCGGTGATGATCCGCAGGAACCGCGGCATCGCGACGACCTTGCTCGTCGGGCTGCCGACGAACTTGATCTCGGCCTGCTTGGCCACCAGGATCCTGCCGATGTTGCCTTCCTTGCCGCCGCCGTCGGCGTTCTGGTCGAAGTCCTGCGTACCGTCCTGCACCCGCAGCACCGGCCAGTAGTACGACGACTTGTCCTGCTGGTTCTCACAGCTGGTCTGCGCCGCCGCGAACGTGTCGTTGGTGGCGAAGGCGTCGTTCGACTGGTTCCCGACATAGTCGTGCAGGTGGTGGGCGCCGTTCTTGACGCCGGGCGCCACGATCACGTTGTCGGTGTTGTGGTTCTTGTTCGCGTTCACACCGCACTTGGTGACGAACCCGCGGGTAGAGGCGTTTGCCTGCTGCTGTGCGGACTGCTGGACGTTCGGCTGCACGGTGGTGATGTCCACGAAGTCCGAGGCAACCGGGCCACCGGCCGTCTGGCCTCCGTTGCCCTGCTGCTGGCCGCTGCCCTGCTGCTGGCCGTTGTTCTGGCCGTTGTTGCCGCCCGTCCCGCCGTTGGCCTGGCCGCCGTTGTTCCCCTGCCCCTGGTCCGCGGCGACTCCGGTGCAGGCGGCCATGCCGTCGAGCGCGCCGGGGGCTGTGGCGCCCACCCGCTGGTAATCGGTCCTGATCCGGTCGATCACTGCGCTGCGCTTGTCCTTGAGGGGTCCGAGGATCGCGCTCTGGACGTAGTTCGCGTCGTTCGTCTGCGCCTGGCGCGTCGCGGCGAGTTGGGCGTACGCCTCGGTGATCTGCTTGTCGAGGGTCGCCAGTTCGGTGTCGACCTGTGACTTCGCCGCGCCCGGCACGCTGGTGAGCTGCTGGCCGACATCCGGGCAGTCGATCGTGACGGTCCCCGACTTCGCGACCGCGTCGCTGCTGCCCTGGTTCGAATCTCCGCCCCAGCCGCCCTCGGCCGCGGAGGCGTAGACGTTCACCGCCACCAACCCCCCTCCGCCCAAGATCAGCGCGACTGCTGCAAAGGTCGCGCGCCGTGCTCCAGTTGGGCGTCTGCGCGTGTTGCGTCTCAAGGGAGTACTCCTACACGTCATGGCCGGGCGGGCATGCAAATCCCCCTCCCTGTACGCAGAGGAGCCCGGCCGTGTTCAAGCGCCCCACGGATTCACAGCGATCTCATATCCCCGTCTATGCGCTGCGGGGCTCGTCGAACAGGGCGCTCACGGACTCGCCGTTGTGAATGCGCCGCACGGCCTCGGCCAGCGCGGGGCCGATGGACAGGACCCGCACCTTCTCGGTCCGTTCCTCGGCCGGGACCGGCACCGTGTTGGTGCACACGATCTCCAGGACGTCCGGCTGCTCGCTGAGCCGCTTGAGGGCACCGGCTGCGAACAGGCCGTGTGTGCAGGCGACGCGGATGGAGCGCGGGCCCAGCTCCCGCAGCCGGTCCAGGAGTTCCAGGACCGTACTACCCTTGGCGATCTCGTCGTCCAGGACGATCACGTCCCGCCCGGCGACGTCGCCGATGACGGAACTGATGCTCACCCGGTCGTCCGCGAACCGCTGCTTCGCGCCCGCCGCCACCTGCGCTCCGATCATCCGTGCGAAAGCTGCGGCCTCCTTGGCATTGCCGAGGTCGGGCGAGACGACGGTCGACTGCGACAGGTCGTACTTCCGGAAGTGCGCGGCGAGCTCGCGCAGGGCGTGCAGATGATCGACCGGCACCGAGAAGAATCCATGCACCTGAGGTGAGTGCAGGGTGATGGCGAGGACCCGGCTCGCCCCGGCCGCGACAAGCAGGTCGGCCACCAGCCGGCCGCCGATCGAGATCCGCGGCGCGTCCTTCTTGTCGGAGCGGGCGTACGAATAGTGCGGCATGACCACGGTGATCCGGCCCGCAGAGGCGCCGCGCGCCGCGTCGCACATCAGCAGCAGCTCGACGAGGTGCTCCTGCACGGGGGCGACCAGCGGCTGCACGAGGAAGACGTCCCGCTCGCGGCAGTTGGCCTGGAGCTGCACCTCCAGGCAGTCGTTGGCGAACCGGCTGACCCGGACCGGGCTGAGCGGCACCCCGAGATGCGCACAGACCTCCGCCGCCAGCTCGGGATGGGCACTGCCACTGAAGACGGCGATGTCACGCACGCTTCGCTCCTCGCATGATCGAAAACGGCCCGCGCCACATGCTACTGAGCCGACCTCCGCGCTCGCCTCCGGGGAAAACCGGTCGCGGCGGCCGGTGCGGACCGAGACACCCACCGGACGGCCGTTCCCGAGGACGCGCGTGACAAGCGTGGTGCGCGGGTGCGGGACTAGCCTGGGAAGTACTCGGGCGGCCGTTGAGGTCAAGGAGCTTTCCCGATGCCGATCTTGTGGCCGGCCCCCGCATCAGGCCTTTCGCTCTGTCGGATGGGCGCCACTTCGCATCGCCGGCAGGCGTGTGAACGAGGCAGGAGGACAGAGATGGCTTGGAATCTGAACGGTACATATCTCGAGAGCTGCAACTGCGACACCGTATGTCCGTGCACCACCTCAGGCCTCACCGCACCCGCCGACAACGAGCGCTGCCAGTTGACCCTCGCGTTCCACGTCGCACGGGGTGAGGTCGACGGCGTGGACGTGTCGGACCGCAGCGTGGTCGTCTTCGCCGACACGCCCCGCGTGATGGCCGACGGCGGCTGGCAGGTGGCGCTGTACGTCGACGGTTCGGCCGACGACGGCCAGGCGGACGCGCTGGGCAAGGTCTTCTCCGGGCAGGCAGGCGGACCGATGGCGGCGCTCGTCCCCCTCATCGGCGAGGTCCTCGGCGTCGAACGTGTCCCGATCGACTTCACCGACGACGGTCGCCGCCACACGGTGCGGGTGGCGGACACCATCGACATCGAGATCGAGGACCAGGTGGCCCCACAGTTCGGCGAGGACGGTCCTGTGATGAAGCTGACCGGCATGTTCCACCCGGCGAACAACACGCTGACGATCGCCCGGTCGACGCGGGCCATCGGCAATGACGTACACGGCCGCTCCTGGGACTTCACCGGCCACAACGCACACTCGGCGCCCTTCTCATGGTCGGCGTGACCAGACCAGCGACCTTCGCCCGCCACAGGGCGCACTACACCGGGCTGGTGTTGCTCACGGCGGCCGCGGGCTGGGCGTGGGTGGCACTGCGGTGGGGCAATATGGGGCCCCGGACCATGGCCGGGGACCTGCCTGCCTTCATGGGCACATGGACGATCATGATGACCGCGATGATGCTGCCTGCCACGGCGCCCGTCGCCTCGCTGTACGCGCGGACGGCCGCCGTTCACCGGGCGCCGCGCATGATCGCGTTCACCGCCGGCTACGTGCTGGTCTGGGCCGCCGCCGGACTGCCGGCATACGCCCTGGCCGTCGGCGCGGATCGGGTCGCGACCACGTATCCCACCGCAGGGACGGCGGTGGCCTCCGCCGTTTTCGCGATCACCGGTGTCTACCAGCTCACCACCCTCAAGGACCGCTGTCTCACCCATTGCCGCTCACCGATCGGCCTGATGCTGCGCTACGCGTCGTACCGCGGACCCTGGCGCCACCTGCGCGCCGGGGCGCATCACGGTGCGTACTGCCTGGGATGCTGCTGGTCCTTGATGCTGCTGTTCGCGGCGTTCGGTGTGATGAACCTTTGGGCCATGGTGGCGCTGGCCACGATCGTCGCCGCTGAGAAACTCCTGCCGAGGGGTCCCCTTGTCGCCCGCGTCATCGGCGTCACCTCGCTCGCCCTCGCGATCGCCGTCTTCTGGCTACCCCTGCTGGCCCCCAACCTCACCGGCAGCGGCACGACCGGGATGCAGGCGTCCGTATTCTTCAGGTGATACGCGCCGTGCAGCCGCAACCGTGCCGGGCCCATGCCAGATCGTGCGTCACCGTTGTCAGTCGAGCCAGACGAGCATTGCGTCATCCGCCACGGCGGCGGCGTCGAAGAATTGCGTCAGGCCGTCGTACCACTGGCGCCCCCATTCAAGCGCTCCGGGCTCGTCCCACCGCAGGGGATACACCTCAGCGCTGGTCAAGTCGGCAGGATCCACGTCGTCGATGAGCTCGTCATACGTGGTGGTCTGAAACGCTTGCGCCGCGAGTCGGACCCGCTCGGGCCGCAGGTACCGCGGAGGTCCGTACCCCCAGTCCTCGTCCTCGGCGAACGGCTCCTCGCCGTGGACCACGTTTACGGGAAACTCTGCGCGCGCCAGCAGGAAGCGGAGCACGTCCCAGGTCTTGTACGTGCTGAAGTGCCGCGCATCGGCCGGTGCAGGCTCCGACTCCTCCTCGGCGTCCTGGACCTCTTCAACGAAGTCCAACGCCCAGTCAGGGTCCTGGATCGCTCGGTCAAGCTCAGCAGCCGTGACACGCAGGTACTCACCGATCATGCTCACGGCCGAAGACTAGGCGAGGACACTGACAACGACGGCCGGGCCCGTATCGGACTTGGATGCATGCCTCAGTGCCGTGACCGGCTTGTCGAGCGTGCTCAGCCGAGGCCGAGGGAGCTGAGGGCGGTCGTCCAGTCGGTGGCGATGGCGCGCTGGGCGGCGGCGAGGGTGACCTGGCCGGCGCAGACCGCGGTGTGCAGCTTCGTCTCCACCGGGTCCTTCTTGTTGTTCACCCCGGCCCCGCTCTTGTGACCGGGGTCCGCAGGCTCCACCCAGAGATTGCGGGGGTCGTTGGGGTCCCCGCCGAGCTGGAGGCTTATCAAGTGGTCGTACTCGGCATCCGCCATGCGGCCGGTGTAGCCGTACGAGGCCGCGTTGAGCCTCTTTTCCTTGCCGGTGACGGAAGCCGACGGACGCACGCCCCCGGTGTAACCGCCCTTGCGGCATATCGTCGACTTCAGGTTCGCCTGGGTGACCGCCGGGGATATGGCGCCCGGGGTGCACTTGGGGTCCGTCAGCGGCTCGCCTTTCTCGTACCGGTAGTGGCAGCTGTGCGCCGGCGCCTGCTGCATCACCGTGTACGACTTCTGCGGGCCCGCCCCAACGGCTATCGCCCGACCGGACGTGTCCCCGTTGGACGCCGTTGCCGATGAGCCCGGCGCCGGACTCCCGCTCCTGGACGCGCTCGTCCCCCCGGGCGAGGACGAGCATCCCGCCAGCAACAGGCAGGCAAGCAGTGCGGACGGCGCGGCGGAGCGTATGGAACGCATGACAACCCCTCACGGGAAGGCGATGGCTGAGCAGATATTCCCCCATCGGGGTGCCGCGCCACCGGGCGGGGTGGGCGCAATGGCGCACCTCGGCGCGTCCATGTTCACCACCCCACCGGCAACCGTCGCGGACTCCGGGTCATCTGGCCCGCCCGCCATTCGATGGTGTCCGTCGTGAACTCCGCGCGCAGGTGCGGGAAGCGTGCCGAGAGGTGGTGGAGGGCCAGTTCGAGTTCCAGACGCGCCAGCCAGGCGCCCAGGCAGTGGTGAGGGCCCGCACCGAAAACCACTCCGGGTGCCGGGAGCGGGGCGAAGAGGTCGGGCAGGCCGGGCGGGTAGACCTCGGGGTCCTGGTTGGCGGAGTTGGTGACGACCGCGACGACGCTGCCGGCGGGGATCGCCACCCCGCCCACCTCCGCGTCCGCCACCGCTCGCCGGATGAGACCGGGCAGCAGCCGGCCCTCGCTCAGGGGAATCGTCCGCAGGATCTGTTCCACCGCTGCCGCCGCCGCGGCCTGGCTCTTCGCGAGCCCCGCCCACGCGCCGCGCCGTTCGGTGAGCAGATATACCACCGCGTTTCCGAGCGCGGTCATGGTCGTCTCATGACCGGCCACGACCAGCCCGCAGACCAGGCGTACCAGCTTCCGGTCGCCGATCTCCGGATCCGCGCTCCCCGCCGCCACCAGCATGCTCACCAGATCGTCCCCGGGCGCCCGGCGCCGCTCGGCGATCAGTTCCGCACCGAAGGACGCGAACTCCCGCATCGCGCCTGTGACTTCTTCCGCCGTGTGGGCCCCGCCGGACAGGGCGTGATCCGCCCAGTGCCGTATCCGCTCGCGGTCCACGTGGTCGAGACCCATCAGCCGGCAGATCACCGACACGGGCAGCGGGCGGGTGAATCCCTCGATGATGTCGGCCGGTTGCGGCTGGTCGGCGAACCGGTCCAGGAGCGTCTCCACCACCGAGGACACCCAGGGCCGCCATCGCGCGATCGCCCGCGGTGTGAACGCCCGCTGCACGGTGTGCCGCAACCGCTGGTGCGCCGGACCGTCCTGATTCACCAGTCCGTCCGGGTCATCCAGCAGATTCGGTACGACGAGTAGACGCGGTGCGTCCTTTTCGTACAGCGAACTACGGTTGAAGCGGGAGTCCATCAGTACCTGACGGACATCGGCATACCGGCTGATCACCCAGACCGGCGTGCCGATGGGCAGGGTCGCGAGGCGGGGTGGTCCCGATTCGGGGAAGGTCACCTCGTGCATCGGGCAGAGCGGCCGGGACGTGCTGTGTTCGGTCATCCGGATCTCCTGGTGCGCCGGGGCGTACCCACCGAACGCTAGACCGCCACTCGTGCTCCGTCAGCGTCCGCAATCAGCCAACGCCGCGTTCTGTCAAGGCACTTGGCGGGCACTTGCGTGGTGAAGGGAGGACTGTCGACATGACGACGTCCACGAAGCAGGCGCCCGATTCGACGTCCGTGCAGCGGCGGATGCCCGGCTGGGCCAAGGGGGTCATCGCCCTCGTCGCGGTGCTCGCGGTACTGTTCGCCGGGCTGCGGCTGAGTGTGCTGCCGGGTCTGCGCGACCTGTTCGGCACGGACACCCACGACCGGTCGGGGCCCGCGCTCCTCAAGTCGATCCAGGACATGAGCCGTTACGAGGCCGCCTCCGGCAACTTCCAGGTGGTCGTGGACCTGGAGAAGGACTCCAGGTTTCTGCCGTCGGCGATCCGCGGCACCCGCACGCTGTATGTGGGCGCGGGCACGGTCGACGCGTACGTCGACCTCGGCAAGGTCGGCAAGCAGGACGTGTCGGTCAACGGCGACCGGACGTCCGCCACGCTCCGGTTGCCGCACGCGGCGCTGGGCAAGCCCACGCTCGACCCCGACCGCTCGTACGCGGTCTCCAAGCAGCGGGGTCTGCTGGACCGTATCGGTGACCTCTTCTCGGACAACCCCAACAACGAACGCGCGGTGCAGAAACTGGCGGTCCAGCACATCGGCGAGGCCGCGAAGGAGAGCGAACTGACCACCCGCGCCGAGGCGAACACCACCAGCATGCTCGACGGACTGCTGACGTCCCTCGGGTTCAAGGAGGTGAAGGTGTCCTACGGCAGCTAGGGTCACGCCCGTCAGCCATCCAGGACCCCCGGCAGGGCGAGCGCGCCGAGGAGTGCCGCGCCCGCCAGTACCCAGGCCACATAGTCGCCGATGTGCCCGGACTGCAGATGGCGCAGGGGCAGCGTCCAGCGCCGTTCACCGAGCAGTTCCGGGCGGGTGACGGCGAGCGCGGCCAGACCGAGCGCCAGGACCGTGGAGGTCAGCCCGAGCAGAACGCCGGTCGTGGTCCAGTGGGGCGAGGCGACCGCCCCACCGGACCCGGCCTCGTTCACGGAGCGCGCCACGATCCCGGCGAAGCCCGGTGCCACGCCCACGGCGAGTGACGCGGTCAGCAGCAGGGCGGGTACGGCGGTCATGGTGTCCGGGATCCTGCGCAGCCGGTGCCGGGTCTCGGGTTCCTCGCCGGTGCCGGGGGTCTCGTAGGAGGATCCGCCCCGTGGCCGGGGTCCGAGCCCGTAGAAGATGCGCGCGGCGACCCGCAGCACCGCACCCCCCGTGACCGCGGACACGACGACGTACAGCATGGTCAGCGGCCCGCCGACTGCCTCCTCGATGACCGCCTTGCCCAGGGAGGTGCCGAACGGCGGCAGTCCGGCGAGGGCCAGCCCGCCGAGAACGAACATCACCGCGACCCCGCGCAGCGGCCGGGCGCGTCCGTGCAGCGCGTGCTCGTCGACCGAGCCGAACCGGTCAAGCAGCACGCCGGTACAGGCGAACAGGGCGGCCTTCGCGCCGGCGTGGCCGAGGATGTACAGCGCGACCCCGTCGTCGGCCTCGGGGCTCAGGGTGCCGATACCGATGAGGAACAGCCCCATGTGGGCGACGGTGGAGTACGCGAGCAGCCGCTTTACATGCCGCTGGTACCAGCACATGAGAGCGCCGGCCACTCCGGTCAGGACACCGAGCACGATCAGTGCCCGCTCCAGGGAGGCTTCCGGGATCCCGCCGGGTCCGGAGAAGACCGTGCCGTACACGCGCCAGACTCCGTACGCCCCGAGTTCCACCATGACGCCGGACAGCAGCATGCACACCGGGGTCGGGGCGACGGCGTGCGCGTCGGGCAGCCAGAAGTGGAAGGGCACGGCGGCGGCCTTGACCAGCAGCCCGGTCAGGACGAGGACGAAGGCGGCCAGGGTCAGCACGTCGGGTCCGCCGTGGGCGTCCAGCCCGCGTCCTATGCGGTTCATGGCGAGTTCGCCGGTGCGCGCGTACAGCAGTCCGATGCCCATCAGCATGGCGTACGCGCCGAGGGAGTTGACGACGCCGAAGGTCAGCGCGCCCTGGACGGCCCGGGCGTCCTCGACGCGGGTGCCCGTGAGGGCGTAGGCGACGGCGCCCATCAGCTCGAAGAAGACGAACGCGTTGAACAGGTCGCCCGTGATCGCGAATCCGCACATGCCGCCCTGGAACAGCAGCAGAAGGGCCGGGAAGGAGCCGGCGTGCCCGCGGGGCGGTTCGTCGAAGTAGTGCCAGGAGTACGCGAGGGCGGCCAGGGTCAGCACGGAGGCGAGGGCGGCCATGCCGAGGCCGGTGCCGTTCCCGATGAGGACGATGCCGACGCTCTCGCCGTTCCGTGGCGTCCAGGCACCGACCCATTCGACCAGGGGCGGCGAGGAGTTCAGGCACAGCTCGATCGCCAGGCCCGCGGTGCCGGCCGAGACTGCGCACGCGATGCTCTCGGCGGCGACGCGGGGCAGCCGGCGTCCGCCCGCGACCAGCAGGCCGGCGCCGAGCAGGGGGACGGCGACGAGCAGCGGCAGCAGGTGGTTCATCAGCCGCGCAGCTCCCGCAGTGCGTCCGGGTCGATGGTGCCGTGGCGTTTGGAGACCTGTATGACGAGGGCGAGGAGCAGGGCGGTGACGGTGGCTCCGACGACGACGTCGGTGAGGGTGAGGGCCTGCACGATCGGGTCCACTACGGGCCGGGAGCCGGGGGTGATGTCCGAGTAGACGGGCGCGGTGCCGCCGTGGCGGTAGCCGACGGCGAGCAGCAGGACATAGGTGCCGGACTGGCACACGGCCAGGCAGCCGACGGCGTGGATCAGGTTGCGGCTGGTCGCAAGGCCGTGGCAGCCGGTCAGAAAGATCCAGACGGCCACGAGGTACGGCAGTACGGTCATCGTGTCCCGCTCTCCTCCTCGATCTCGACGGCCTGGTCCAGGAACCGGGCCAGCAGGACGACGACCGCGCAGGCGACCTCCATGCCGATGGCGGCGTTGAGGAGGGGGACGATGCCGCCGGACGACAGGGTGTTGAAGGTGCCGTACGGCAGCAGTGTGTTGGCCAGGAACGCCGTGCCGGCGAGGACGCCCGCGAGGCCCGTGACCAGGTAAGCGGACGCTGCGAGCGCGTCACCGGCCTCGAACAGGCCGACCGGCCGGACGCGTTCGAGGGCACGGTAGTCGGCGCCGAGGTAGAGCAGATGCAGGGCGGTCGCGGCGACGACCCCGCCCTGGAAGCCGCCGCCGGGGCTGAGCTGGCCGTGGGCGATCACATACAGGCCACAGAGGACGGCGACGGGCAGGACGATGAGCGCGTACCGGCGGACGGGCGGCGCGACCTCCTCCGGCTCGGGCTTCCCGCGCTTCTCGTCATGGGTCTGGCGGAGCAGGACGACGGTGCCGAGGACGGAGGCGAACAGGATGCTCATCTCGCCGAGCGTGTCGAAGGCGCGCTGGTCGAAGTTGACGGAGGCGATGGTGTTGGCGGTGTGGCGGGACAGGGAGGCGTGGACGGCCCGGGTGCCGTAGGGGTGCCAGGCACCGCCGAAACCGGGCAGACCGAAGCAGGCCGCGACGAGCAGGGCCGCCAGACCGGCGCCGCCCATGGCCAGGACGATCAGCCGTGCGGGCCGTGTCACCGCGCCTTCCCCTTGCCCCGGCCCTGCTCCCTCCGTCTGACTTTGCGCACCGAGAGCAGCAGCAGGAGCGGGGTCACGGCGGAGCCCACGGCGAGCTGCGAGAGGCCGACGTCGGGGGCCTGCATCACCGTGAACAGCAGGGCGAGGGCGACTCCGAGGACGGAGAGGACGAGGGCCTGGCGGACGGGATCGCGGACGGCGACGGCCGCGGTCGCCGAGGTGGCGACCAGCAGCAGGACCACGACGATCAGTGGTTCATCCATGGTGACTCCCGGTGAATCCGCCGGACAGGGCCCGGGAGGCGACGAGGTTGCCGCCGATCAGCAGTGCCCCGATGACCAGCAGCTTCACCATCGCCCGCCCGGGCCCGGTGACGGCGCACAGGACGAGGACGACCACGGCTCCGTAGGCCGCGACGGCATAGGTGACGGCCCGGGCGTGGGGCGGGTCCTCGGCCAGGTCCTCGGCGAGCAGCCGGGCGAAGACGAGGGTGCCCACGGGGCCGAGGAGGGCGAGAAGGAGAGCGAGATCGACGTACGAAGGACGCATGAAGCCCTGTGCGAGCAGGAGCAGTCCGGGGCAGGCGACCGCACTTGACAGGTTCTGGGCGACCACCCGTCGGCGCAGCGGCCCGGTGGCGACACCCCACACCGTGGCGCCCACTCCGGAGCCGAGCGCGATCGTGGCCGTCAGGGTCCAGCCGTTCACCGGGCGGCCACCGCCCGTCGTGCGGCCCATGCCGCGATGGCGCCGACGAGCGCGGAGGACGCCCCCACGACCCATTCCAAGGTGTCGACGGTGCTGATGAGGACGAGCCACAGCAGGGTGAGACCGGCCCACCGGACAAGAATTTCCAGCGCGGCCCGAGGGGTCGTACGCACGTTCATGCACCACCTCTGTCCACGCCACCTTATGGAATGTCCGTTATGTCATCCAAGCACCGCACGGGTTCCGCGAAGTGGCGGCGCGCGAGCGGCTGCTGCCCGGAGTGCCCCTCTCACGGGAGAGGAAACCGCCGTCCGCACGCATCAGTCTCAACAGTGATGTACCGCTCCCCCAGGCCCGTCGCGGACCGGCATCAGCGCCCACGTTCCGGGTAACCACCTTTATTCAGAGGGAAGTTGAAGCCGGGAGGGTGGGATGGCACGTACAGCGTTACGCACGCGTACCGCGAAATCCGGTCGCCGCCGGACTGCGGCGGCCCCACGGGGGCGACGGCCGCTCCCGCTTCCCGTACGGCTGCTGGTCATGGCGCTCGCCTTCGCGGCGATGGTGGCGTTCGCCGCCGCGCTGGCCCGGGTGACGCTGGAGCCGTCGCCCGCGTCCCGGGCGCTGGTCCACAGCAATCTGCATCCGGGCCGTTCCCTGCGCGCCTATCTGGACCAGCCCGAGACACGCGACGCCGTCAAGCAGATCGGCGGAAACATCCTGCTCGGCGTGCCGTTCGGCATCCTGCTGCCGATTCTGGCGCCCGGCACCCGGGGCCTCCTGCGCGTGGGGCTGGCCACCGCGGTCGTCATGCTGCTGGTGGAGCTGGTCCAGGGTGCGCTCGTCACGGGGCGCGCGTTCGACATCGACGACGTCATCCTCAACACGACGGGCGCACTGCTCGGTTATCTGCTCCTGGGGCGACGGCTGGGTCGCGCGGTGCACGCCGCCCGGCGCAGCAAATCGTCCTGAGACGGCAGCCCCAGCAAGGCCTCCGCAAGGCCCCCGCAAGGCCCTGCGCCCAACACGCCCAACTATCGTTCCATACCAGAGTCTTGACGCCCCCTTATCTCACCTCTTGAATCAAGAGGCGAATCAATGCGCCACGGACCCTTCCGGCGCAGTCGGCGCGCTCGGCTGCGCCGCCACCCCCCACCTCAGTCGGCCCGCCCGCGCCCGGGCGGCCGTACGGAAGGGAGCGTCATGCACTCCCCACGTCTGGTCCGCAGATGCCTGCTCGCCGCGCTCTCCGCGGTGCTCGCCGCTTCGGCCTTCACCGGTCCGGCCCACGCGGCTCCGGAGGCGGCGGCCGCGACGACCGTCTTCTCCGACACCTTCGACGGCCCCGCCGGTGCAGCTGTCGACTCCTCCAAGTGGCAGATCGAGACCGGCGACAACGTCAACAACCATGAGCGGCAGTACTACACGCCCGGCAGCAACAACGCAGCACTGGACGGCCAGGGCCATCTGGTGATCACGGCCCGCAGGGAGAATCCGGCGGGCTACCAGTGCTGGTACGGCACCTGTCAGTACACCTCGGCCAGGCTGAACACCGCCGGGAGGTTCACGGCGCAGTACGGCCATGTCGAGGCCCGGATGAAGATCCCGCGCGGGCAGGGCATGTGGCCGGCGTTCTGGATGCTCGGCAGTGACATCGGGCAGGTCGGCTGGCCCGCCAGCGGCGAGATCGACGTGATGGAGAACGTCGGCTACGAGCCCTCGACCGTCCACGGCACCATCCACGGGCCCGGCTACTCGGGGTCGGGCGGCATCGGCGCCGCGTACTCGCTGCCGGGCGGCCAGGCCTTCGCGGACGCCTTCCACACCTTCGCCGTGGACTGGGCGCCCGACTCGATCACCTGGTCCGTGGACGGCACGGTCTACGAGCGGCGCACTCCCGCCGATCTGGGCGGACGGACCTGGGTGTTCAACAAGCCGTTCTTCCTGATCCTCAACCTCGCGGTGGGCGGCTACTGGCCGGGCGACCCCGACGGTTCCACAGTGTTCCCGCAAACGCTCGTCGTGGACTCGGTGACGGTGACGACGAGCGACAGCCCGGCCGGCACCGGCGTCCCGATCACCGGGCTCGCGGGCAAATGCGTGGACGTGGCGGGGGCGAACTCCGCCAACGGCACACCCGTTCAGTTGTACGACTGCAACGGCACCGCCGCCCAGAAGTGGGCGGTCGCCTCGGACGGCACGCTGCGGGCGCTGGGCAAGTGCCTGGACGTGGTCGGCAACGGCACGGCGGACGGCTCCAAGGTCCAGTTGTGGGACTGCACCGGCGGACCCAACCAGAAGTGGACCGTCACCGCGGCCCACGACATCGTCAATCCGCAGGCGGACAAGTGCCTGGACGTGACGGACAACAACGCGGCCAACGGCACCCGGCTGCAGATCTGGTCGTGCTCCGGTGGCGCCAACCAGAAATGGACGGTCGGCTGACCGTCCGCCCACGGCCACGCCGCGGGCGGACGCCCCTCGCAGCCCCTGGGAAGCGGGGGCAGCTGTTGATCACCATGAATGCCGCAGGAATGCGCGCCGGGACCCCTTCCGGCCCCGGTGGCGCAGAAAACGGTCCCGCGCCGGCACGGGACCAGCGGCTAGTGGTGCAACCTCCAGGTCAGCTTGTCGCCGCCCACCCAGCGGACCACGTCCGGGTCATCGACGTCGTGGATGGCGATTCCGGCCTCTGCGGCCACCGCCAGCACGTCGATGAGCGACCTCGCCTCGGCAACCACCTGACCGTCGATCTCCACGATCCGGAACGGCGGGTTGCCCGGCTGGACCCCGAGCACCATGATCCGCGGATGGGAGATACGGGGACTCGCGATTTCGGTCATGAATCGAGGGTAGAGCGATTCGGGCGAGTCAGCGGCCGGGCGGCGCGCGAGCGCTCACGGGCCGCCCCGCGCACGGCCCGATGCGCCCCGCCCGCATGTTGGCCCGGACGGGCGAGGGCGCCCGGTGCGCGCCCGCCGTGCGGGCCGGACGTGCCTGGGCAACGCTGGGGGTAGGAGGTGCCGATGGAGCCCGTCGCAGCCCTGGACCGGATCGCGTTCCTGCTGGAGCGGGCCGGGGCCCCGACCTATCGCGTACGGGCCTTCCGTACCGCGGCTGCCGTACTGGCCGCGCTGCCCGAGGGCGAGGTCGCCGAGCGCGCGGCCGCCGGAACGCTGGAGTCGCTCAGGGGCATCGGCCCGAAGACGGCCCAGGTGGTGCGGGAGGCCCTGGCCGGACAGGTCCCCGGTTACCTGGAGCAATTGGAGCAGGAGAGCGAGGCGGCGCCGGCACCCGGCGGGGCGCGGCTGCGGGCGCTGCTGCGCGGTGACTGCCATCTGCACTCCGACTGGTCGGACGGCGGCAGCCCGATCGAGGAGATGGGCCGGACGGCGGCGCGGCTCGGACACGAGTGGGCGGCGCTCACCGACCACTCGCCCCGGCTCACCGTGGCCCGCGGACTGTCCGCCGAGCGACTGCGCGAGCAGCTGGAGGTCGTGGCCGCTCTGAACGCGCAGTGGGCGCCGTTCCGGCTGCTCACCGGCATCGAGTGCGACATCCTCGACGACGGGTCGCTGGACCAGGATCCTGAGCTTCTCGACCGGCTCGACATCGTGGTGGTGTCGGTGCACTCCAAGCTGCGCATGGACGCACGGTCCATGACCCGCCGCATGATCGCCGCCGTCCGTAATCCGCTCGCCGACGTGCTCGGCCACTGCACGGGGCGGCTGATCACCGGGCGTGGGCGCCCGGAGTCGGAGTTCGACGCGGACGCGCTGTTCGCCGCGTGCGCGGAAGCCGGTACCGCCGTGGAGATCAACAGCAGGCCCGAGCGGCTGGACCCGCCCCGGCGGCTGCTTCATCGCGCGGTCGAGGCCGGGGTGCTGTTCTCGATCGACTCCGATGCACACGCGCCCGGCCAGCTGGACTGGCAGATCCACGGCTGTGCCCGGGCCGAGGAGTGCGGAGTGCCCGCCGAGCGCGTGATCACCACCTGGACCGTGGACGAGCTGCTGGCCTGGACCCGCGGGCGGAAGGTGCCCGCGCGTGTGGCGGGCACATGAAGTGGTACCCGTGCCCGTACATGAGGGAGGCTGGGAACCATGGGACGGGCGGCGGTGTTCGACGTGGACGGCACCCTCGTCGACACCAATCATCTGCATGTCACGACGTGGTGGGAGGTGTTCCGGCAGGCCGGTCACCAGGTGCCGATGCACGCCATCCACCGGGCGGTGGGCCTCGGCTCGGAGGATCTGATCGCCCACCTGCTGGGAGGCCGCGACCGGGACGAGGTCGACACGCTCGTCGTCGCGCACACGGCCCTGTACGGAACGTACTTCGACCGGCTGCCACCACTGAAGGACGCCGGACGGCTGCTGCGGCGGCTCGACCACGACGGCTGGGACGTCGTGCTCGCCACGTCGGCGGGCGGGCGCGAGCTGTCGGCGCTGCGACGCGCGATCGGGGCTGACGACGCCATCAGGGCCACGGCGAGCGCGGACGACGTGGAGTCCGGCAAGCCCGCGCCCGAGCCCGTGGAACACGCCCTGGAGCTCGCCGGGGTACCGCCCGAGGCAGCGGTGTTCGTGGGCGACACGGTGTGGGACATGCGGGCGGGGACCCGCGCCGGGGTGACGTGCATCGGTCTGCTGTCGGGTGGCATTCCACGGGCGGATCTGCAGGAGGCCGGGGCCTGCTCCATCTACCGGGATCCGGCGCATCTGCTGGCGATGCTGGGGGACAGTCCACTGGCGCCCGACGCCTAGCTTCGTGATCCCTGTCGACGGGCAGGAGGCCGGTGACTCAGATCACGTCGGACACAGCGGTTTGCCGGAACACCCACCGGTAGTTTCTCGTTGAACCAACCGCGGGACGGACGGGACAGTGTCCCCGGGCCTCATCTCCTGTCCACAGGGACGATCGTTCGGCTGAAGCCCTGTGGAGCCTTTCGCCGAGAGGCGACCGCCGTCCGCGCCCACCACAGGCCGCCCCGACCGTGATTCCCCCGTCCGGTCGGGGCTCTTCTTTGCTCTCTGCGCCACGGGTGGCGTCGGCTTGACTTCGAGTGCTCTCCAATTCGTAGCGTCGATGCATGACCACTGCACAGCACAAGATCGGCTCGGGCTTCGGCGCCAGGAGCACCGCGGACGACGTACTCCAGGGCATCGATCTCTCCGGCAGGCTCGCGATCGTGACGGGCGGCTACTCCGGGCTCGGTCTGGAAACCACACGCGCGCTCACCAAGGCGGGTGCCCACGTCGTCGTTCCTGCACGCCGCCGGGCGGTCGCCGAGCAGGCGCTGGCGGACCTCGACCGGGTGGAGGTGGACGAACTCGACCTCGGTGACCTCGAGAGCGTGCGCGCCTTCGCCGACCGGTTCCTCGCCTCCGGCCGCACGATCGACATCGTGATCGACAACGCCGGGATCATGGCCTGCCCGGAGACCCGGGTGGGGCCCGGCTGGGAGGCGCAGTTCGCCACCAACCACCTGGGCCACTACGCCCTCGTCAACCGCCTGTGGCCCGCGATTCAGCCGGGCGGGGCGCGGGTCGTGTCCGTGTCGTCCGGCGGCCACCACCTCTCCGGGATCCGCTGGGACGACCTGCACTGGAGGCAGGGCTACGACAAGTGGCAGGCGTACGGGCAGGCCAAGACCGCGAACGTCCTGTTCGCCGTGCACCTCGACAAACTCGGCCGGGAGCACGGCGTCCGTGCCTTCTCCCTGCACCCGGGCGGGATCCTCACGCCCCTGCAGCGCCATCTCGCCCAGGAGGAGATGATCGAGCGCGGCTGGATCGACGAGACCGGCGCACCGGTGGACCCCGACGCCTTCAAGACGCCTCAGCAGGGGGCGGCCACCCAGGTGTGGGCCGCGACCTCACCGCAACTCGACGGCATGGGCGGGGTGTACTGCGAGGACTGTGACATCGCGGAGCCCGCGCCGACGGACGGCGCACGCGGCGGTGTCAAGGACTGGGCGATCGACCCGGAGCAGGCGGCACGTCTGTGGGACGTCTCGGCCGAGATCACGGGCGTCAACGCGTTCGCGTCCGGCTCCTGAGAGGCTGAATTTTCAGCCCGTCGTGGGGGTCCCCCTGCCCGAGCGGAGCCGAGAGCCTGGGGGAGTTTGAGGACAAGGCAGTTCAGGCCGACAGCGGTTCCCTGGGGGCTGCCGCCCCCAGGAAGCCGACGGCTACGTCCCCGCCCTCTCCCGCTGCGGCAGCACCGTGTGCCGCGGGTCCTCCGCCGACGCGATCCCCGCCGCGAACACCCCGAAGCGTGTCAACGCCGAGCCGGCGAGCAGGGCGGGCGGCGGAGCTGCCGGAGGTGACCGTTCAGGCACGCAAGACGTTCGTGGCGCTGGTCGGGCCCCGGCGTACCTTCGCCAGAGTGCGGCCGACCACACGTACCCACGTGGATGTGGGACTGCGGCTGCCGGGCGAGGCGCCGGGCGGGCGGCTGCTTACGGCGAAGGGGCTTGGGGACGAGATGGAGCTACGGGTCGCGCTCGCCGAGGTCGGCGACGTCGACGACGCGTTCGCCGCCGTCCTGCGCAGGGCGTACGACACCAACGCCTGAGTGGGCCCTTTCCGCCCCCACCCCCCATCCCCGGTGCACGCCCAGCTCCGCTGACCTGGCGGCGTCCGAGAGTCAGCGGGGTTCTGGGGGCGGCAGCCCAGCGAGGCAGCGCGCCCCGGTCAGCGCGGCGCCCGTTCCTCCAGTGCCGTCTGCCATGCGGGCGGCCGCCCCTTCCGGGCGGGTTCCGGCCTGCGGCCGCCGCGGGCGAAGAAGTCGGCGAGGGGCAGGATCGCCGCGCCCACCGTCACGGCATCCGGGCCGAGCTTGCCCAGGTCGATCGAGACCCGCTCGGCCGGATAGCGCAGGGCGTACGCCGTGGCATGCCGACGTACCTCGGGCAGGAACCGGGAGCCGAGCTGCAGCCCCGCCCAGCCGCCGATCAGGATTCGCTCGGGCTGGAACAGGTTGATCAGGTCGGACAGCCCCGCGCCCAGGTACTCGGCGGTCTCCTCCAGGACGCCCAGCGCGACCGGGTCGGCCTGGGTGCCCTCCGGCGGGTACGCCGCGGCCAGCAGGGCGGTCAGCGCGGTCTCCTCGTCGGTGTTCTCGGGGGGCCGCCCACCCTGCTCGCGCCACCGGTCGAGGAGGGCCTCCGCACCGGCGTACGCCTCCAGGCAGCCGAGAGCTCCGCAGCGGCACCGGCGTCCCCTGACCCGTACGGTCAGATGACCCCACTCCACGGCCCGGCCGCTGCTCACCTCCTCGGTGACCAGGCAGGCGCCGACACCGGAGCCGAAGAGGATCACGACCGCGGTGTGGGCGCCGCGTCCGGCACCGAACCACATCTCGGCCTGGCCCAGGGTCTTCGCGCCGTTGTCGATGAAGTACGGGACCGAGTCGGGGAGCCGGCACGTGGAGCGGAGCAGGGACTCGAGCGGGACGGCGTCCCAGCCGATGGTCTGGCCGTGCACGACCGCGCCCCGGTCGGGGGTGCGGGCCACGATGCCGGGTACGCCGATGCCGACGCCGAGCAGCCGTTCGGGGGCGAGTTCCGTGGCAGCCAGGACCTCTGCGATGCCGTCGCGGATATGCCCGACGATGACCTCGACGTCGTACCGCTGGTGCTCCAACGGGCGTTCGGTGCGGGCGAGTTCGGTGAGGGCCAGATCGAACAGCTCGACGCGGACGCGTGTCTCGCCGACGTCTACGCCGATCATGTGGCCGCCGGCGGGCGCGACGCGCAGCAGCGTGCGCGGGCGGCCGCCGTCGGAGTCGACGCTGCCGGCCTCCTCCACCAGGCCGTCGGCGACCAGTTCGGCGACCACGTTGCTGATGGAGCCGGAGCTGAGACCGGTCACCGGCCCCAGCTCGAAGCGGCTCATCGGACCGCCGAAGTACAGCCGCCGCAACACCTCGGCGCGATTGCCCCGGCGCAGGTCGCGCACCGTGCGCCCGTTCCGCCCCGCCATGCCGCTCCTTCCGCCCCTGCCCGAACCTGCACGATACCGACACCGCCGCATCGTGCCCGGACGCGCGTTTCCTCTCGCCCTCCGGGCGCTTAAATCAAACCCTAATTTAAGGGATGAGGGTCCTGGGCGGCAGACGGGTGCGCGGCACGCCCCGGTCGCGGCCTGCTTACGGCCTAGAAGTGACCTTCGGTGAGTTCGTCGAGGGCGGCCTCCAGCTGCGGGGACACCGCCTCGCGCACCCAGGTGACATGGTCGTCGCCGGCTGTGCGGGGCACCACCTCGATGAGCATGATCAGATAGAGGTAGCTTCGGTAGAGGCCGAGCCGACGGCGGGCGGCGGGGGTGAACTCGACCTCACCACCTGCCTCTCGATAGCCCGCGAGGAAGTCGGCATCGTCCCTGATGTCGCCGAGCAGGGCGAGTGAGACGAAGTCGGCGAGGGGGTCGCCCCAGAACATGCGCTCGCCGTCGATCAGGCCGCCGATGCGTGCCTCCTGCGCCGTCCGGTCCACCAGGATGTTCCCGTCCCACAGGTCGAAGTGGATCAGCCGCGGGACGGCGACCTCCTCGAGGGTGTCGTACGCGGTTCCGGCCGTGCGGGCGATGTCGTCCACGGGGCGGGGCAGCCAGGCGTGGAAGCGGCGGGCGTCGGCGAGAAGCGCGTCGTACATCGTGGTGAAGGCGGTGCGCCAGTCGGCGGCCAGAGGTCCGAGCGCGCCGGAGGGGTAGCCGAAGCCGGGGCCGTTCACCGTGTGGAGGCGGGCCACATGGCCGCCCAGTTCGCGCCGTAGACGGGCGCGCTCGGCGCGGTCGAGGTCGCCCCACGCGGAGATCCCGGGGCAGTACGTCAGCAGCAGGTGACCGTTCGGGGGCGCGGTCTCCGGTCCGACCGCCCCCGGCGCCGGCACCCCGACCGAGGCCGCCGCGCGGCAGAACCGCGCCTCCCCGATCAGGAGGTCGCGTTCGTGGGCGAGCCCGGGAGCGGTGCGCGGCGGCGGGATCTTCAGTACATACCGGCTGCCGTCGGCCAGGCGCAGTTCCTCGACCGTGTTGTACGTACCCCCGCCCAGGGGCCGGCAGTCGGTGAGCGCGTCGGCGGGCAGGCCCGCCGCGTCGAGCGCACGTCGTGCCCGCTCCTTGCCGTCCACCCCGCCCCCTGTCGTCGCCGGGGCCCACTCTGCCATGTGGGTCCCGGACGACGTGCAACTTTTCACACTTGAGCCCCCGGCCCCCTCAGCCGGCCGCGTACACATCCTCGGTATAACGGCCGGACACGATCAGCTCGTTCAGCCACTGCTCGTAGTCCCCGCCCGGCGAGCGCTCACCGTGCAGCGCCCGGAAGGCCGCGCGGACGCCGGGGGCCATGCGGGAGCCGTCGCCGCACACATGGACACGGGCTACGGCGTCGAGCAACCGCCACACCTCGTCGGCCTCGGCGGCGATGCGGTGCTGGACGAAGGAGACGCCGTCGACGGGCGTTGCGCTGAACGCGGGGCGCAGCGAGACGGCGCCGACGGCCTCGGCGGCGCGCAGTTCCTCGGCGTGCAGGAAGTCCGCGTCCGGTGCGTCGCCGCCGAAGTAGCAGACGGCCGGGGCCGGGTGGGCGCCCTCCGCCAGCGCCTGTACGCGGTCCGCGATGGCGCCGCGGAAGGGCCGGATCCGGGCCAGGACGGTGTCGCCGCGCTGGAGGGTGGCGAGGTGCCCGGATCCGACGCCCCGGTACGTGGCGTTCCCGGAGCGGGCCGGGGGCTGCAGCAGCGAGACCATGAGATCGATGTGCCCGGGGTCCGTCACGGACGACGAGGAAACGGAGTAGTGGCGCGGGCGCAGGGGGTGAGGAGATCGAGAAGCGTCGGCCAGTCAAGGGCGCCGCGCAGGGCGAGGTATGCCTCGATCACCTCGACGAGGGTGCGCGGATCGTCGGCGAGGGTGGCGAGTTGCCTGCGTTCGGGCGGGCACGGATTGGCGGCGGCGAGCACGGCCAGTTGGCCGCCGGTCGGACGTTCCTGCAATTCGACGTGGTGGGTGATGAGTTGACGTACCGTCAAAGGCCCGTCGACCGCGAGGCCGTCGCGGCGCGGGCGTGCGGCGCGGATGTCCAGGACGGTGTCCAGGTCCACGCCCAGCGCGGTGGCGGCACGTTCGACGAGTGCCTTGTCGTTGACGGGGAGCACGGTGACATGGTCGCCGGTGCGGTAAGGCGTGCCTTCGGGCAGCGCGAGACGCACGAACCGCTTGAGCCGCGGGTGGCCGGGGGCGGTCAGGTCGTACGCCTCCGTGACCGCCATCGGGGCCGGCTCGTGCCGTTCGGCGAGCGCGTCCAGCGGGCCGCCGATGAGGGTCCGGACCTCGTACGCCCGCGCGGGTTCCTCGGTGCCGACGGTGGCGTCCCGGTCCCCGTAGCGCTCCAGGAGGGCGGTGCGCGGCCGCCCGGTGAAGGCGCGGACCCTGCCGCCGAGGTCACCGGAGGCGTCGGCTGCCTCGCGGTCCAGCAAACGGGTGCCGCCCAGCGTGGCGAGGCGCTCGTCGATGCGTGTAGCCCTCGGGCTTCAGGTCCGGATCACCCACGAACACGACGTCCCGCCCGTACCGCCGACGCACCAGCCCGGCCCGTGCCCGCGCATGAGCTCCATGGCCTGCTGGATCGGGGTCCGGCCGGGGCCGACGTCGGAGATGTCGACGACGGGGACGCCGTGCTGAGTGCCGGTGGTCTGAGGGTGCGCGGTGGGGGCATGGCGCGACAACTGCCTTTCGCGGTACGGGGAGTACTGCTTCCAGCTTGATCGCCGCCCCCGGGCGGTCCACGCCCCGGGACTACATGATTCTGCAGTCGAAACCCCGCACCGGGGCTTGCCAAGCAGGCCGGGGTGCGCAAGGTCCGCGCCCGCGCAGGGCGACGTGTGCTCCAGGGCCGACCGGTCGATCTCCTCGTTTGTCGAGCGGGTCGCGGATCCCGGCCCCCGAATGCCCGCCTAATATCCGGTCGTGGCGAAGACCTTTGAAGAAATCGTGGAGATGCAGCGTGCGGCGGACGATGCGCAGGCGAAGGCCGCCGAGCTGCGCGAGATGTACGGCCCGCCCACCGTCACCCCGTGGACCAAGCAGCAGTCCGACCTGTACGAGACCGCGTTTCGCGCCTGGCGGGACCTGGCCCGCGACCTTCAGGCCGAGATCACCGAACACGCGAAGGAACATGGCAGGCCCCGCAGCGAGGTCGAAGCGGAGGTGAGGGAACAGGCGGACTCGCCGGCGGAGGGCGCCTAGGTCGCGTCGCGAAGCTCGGGCAGCACTCCCCACCCGGTCTCCCACACCGTCGTGTCCCGCCACTGCCGCTCCCGGATACGGGTCCGACACCCACCCCGAGCCCGCCTGTCCCTCAGACGAACCGGGAGCTGCCCACCGGGCCGGACGAGGTCAGACGGGCCCGGTCCCCCCGCAGCCAGGTTCCGCGGACGGTCGTGACGAAGTCCGTGAACCGTTCGTCCGTATCCGCAGGAGTCTCGCCGTCGCCCTCGACCCGCGCCGGATCGGCTCCCACGATGTCGGCGGCGATCTCGGCCGCGGGGCGGTCGTCGCCTGCCGTGCGCTCGACCTCGCCGTCGTCGCCCTGACGCAGTTGCCCCTCCCGCGGTGCCGTCACCGACTGCCGGTCATGCGATGAGCATTCAATGCGATTTCGCCGTCCGGCACGCCGATGGCGGCCGTGCGTCGGGGGGACGGCGGCCGGAGCTGTTCACACCGGGCAACTGCCCTGGCAGTCTGCGGGGGCAGAACGTACTGGACCGGTTCCGGCCGCAGGAGCCGACCCAGATCGAGCGGATCGCCCATGCGCTGCGGCTGCGGCACCGTTCGCGCTATCCGGTGTCCGTACGCTGGGACGCGGCGGACGGCGTGCGGCGTCACGGCGAGCTGACCGCGGAGCCGGTGAGCGACTCGGTCGAGGCGACGCCCGCGCTGCTGGTCCTGGTGCGCGTGCTCGGCGAGTGCCCCGCGCCGGACGCCTCGGCCGCGGCCACGTCGGCCGGCCCCGCCGAGGCCCGCATCCTGGCCCTGCCGGCCGGGGGTGCGGACACTGCCCGCACCGCACAGGAGACGGGCCTCTCCGTCGATGGCGTCACCTACCGTCTACGGCGCCTGTCCGCGCGCTGGGGCGCGGCCAACCACACGGAACTGGTCGCCCGCGCCTACGCGTTGGGCGTGCTCACTCCGGGGGTGTGGCCGCCGGAGGCGGCCGGCTGCTGAGCCGCCGCGTCACTCTGCGGAATCAATGCTGCCGCCGCGGCACCCTGCCGTACCCGTCGGCTCGGTCGGGCATGGATTCCGACGCTCGCAACGCCCGAGCCGTCCCCGCGCCCTCGGGCGCCCCGAAGCGTGCCAGGCAGTGCCACACCATCTTCAGGTCCTGCAGTTCGTGGCGGCCCGTGCGCGCGGCATCGCCGATGATCCGCGGGTCGAGGTGCCCGTTCTCCGCTATGCACGCACCCAACTCGACGTACTCCGGGCCGCGGTAGTCCGCGTGACGGCGCAACTCGGCGACGGACAGCCGGTATCCGGGGTGCCATTCGACGGGGCACGGGAGCCGGCGGGCGGCGGCCTCGACCAGGGTGCCGCGGTAGCTCGCGTCCAGGACCAGTGCCTCCATGTCCCGCTCCAGGACGACGGGGCCGTGCACCTGGGCCTCGATGTAATCGTTGAGGGCGTCCTGGTCGTCTGCCTCGGCGAGTTCGATGAGGTTCATTCCGGCGGCCACCCCGAAGTGGGCGGGTTCGGCCGCGCTGTCCGGATAGCAGAACGTGGCCCGCTCCAGCGCTTCGGCGGTCAGCCGAAAGTGCGAGGAGCCGAACCGCGGTGCCGCGCCGACCACTTGGCCACGGAAGTTCAGCGCGCCGTACACCGGCCGCTCGTAGGCGGGCGCGGAGTCGTACGCCCCGCCGAAGATCCGGCTCTCCCAGCGCCGGCGGTCGCCGCCGGGGTGCGCGGTGAGGCCGCCGTTGCTGGTACCCGTGACGAACTGCGAGTGGTACGTGCCGTCCGCGGCCAGTGCTTCCAGTATGGGCCGCCCGCCCACGAGCCGGTCGGGGTGGAAGTTGAGCGTCAGCCGCAGATCCCGGCTCACCCGGGGTCCCGAGGAGCGGTCGGCGACATGGCGCAGGGCGCGGTCGGCCGGCGTTGCGGCTTTCCCTCCCCATGCGAAATCCATTGGCCCTCCCCCACGAAAGATCACTCGGGGAGAAGGAGGTCCGCAACTCTTTTGTCCACTGCTCGATCATCGGGGGCGTACCCGATGAGGGTGCTGTACTTTGCCCCCGGCAAGGCTCACGCGAGGTTGCTGTCCCTTATGCGTACGTTCGATGCCTGTGCGGAACGGGAAAGGCCCTAGCGATGCAAGATGTGCGTGATGCGTGGGCGAAGGCCTCCGCCAAGATCGAGAAGTGGCGCCAGGTGCCCGAGGTCGTCCAGGCGGTGCGTTCGACGGCCGCTGCGACCATCGCGTACGTGATCGCCGTACGCGTCAGTCCTGAACCGGCTCCGCTCACGGCGCCGCTGACGGCCCTCCTCGTCGTCCAGGTGACGCTCTACGCGACGATCACCAACAGTGTGCGCCGGGTGAACTCCGTCGTGGCCGGCGTCGTCATCGCCATCGGCTTCAGCGTCCTGGTCGGCCTGACCTGGTGGAGCCTGGCCCTGATCATCCTGGCCTCACTGGCCGTCGGGCACCTCGTACGTGTCAGCGAGTACGTTCCCGAGGTGGCGATCAGCGCCATGCTGGTCCTCGGGGTGACCCAGGTGGGCAGTACGGCCTGGGCCCGGGTTCTGGAGACCGTCATCGGCGCGGTGGTCGGGCTCGGCACCAATCTGTTCTTCGCTCCCCCGGTGTGGGTGGAAGCCGCCGGCGAGTCCATCGAGGGGCTCGCGCGCCGCATGCGGCAGCTGATGCTGCGCGTCGGTGAGGAGGCCTCGGGCCGTACACCCGCCACACAGGCGACGGCCCGGCTGCAGGAGGCACGTCGGCTCGACCACGACATCGTCGAGGTGGATGCGGCCCTGCGGCAGGCCGAGGACAGCCTCAAGCTCAACCCCCGGGTCCGCGAGGGCCTGCTCCACCGGATCGTGCTGCGTACCGGACTCGACACACTGGAGATCGTCACGGTGGTGTTGCGGGTGATCTCCCGTACCCTCGCCGACCTGGCGAAGGAGCGCGAACCGGAGGCGCTGTTCGAGCCGGAGATCGGAGCTGCGCTGGAGCGGCTGCTGTCGGAGATCGGTGATGCCGTGGTCAGTTTCGCGGTGCTCGTCACCACCGACGTCAGCCGTAGCGCCGAGTCGGCGGAGACCCGGCTCGCCGAGGAGCTGGCGACGGCGGGCGCGACTCGTGACAAGCTGGCCCAGCTGCTGCTGGAGGAGGTGCAACGGGACACCCGTCAATGGCAGTTCCACGGCGCCGTGCTGACCGAGGTCAACCGCATCCTGGACGAGCTGGACACGGAACACCGCACCCGTCGTCTGCTGGAGGAACTGGACCGCTGCACCCGGGAGCAGCGCGAGCGCAATCCGCGTCTCACCCGGCTGCGGGACCGTATGCGCGACCCTCGGCTCGCCCGGCTGCGCGGTTTCCTCCCGGGCCGGAACCGTCCCGCTCGGCCTCGTCGTTCTAAGTGACGACGAACGACCGGACGGGGAAAGGGGCGGGCGCATGGGCAAGGTGCGCATCGACGGGAACGCACTGCTGCTGCCGGGGGGTGTACGGGTGCGTTTCATGCGGACGTTGCGGCTGCCGGAGACGGGGACGCACGCACTGCCGCCGGGACTGGGCGAGTTCCCGGTCCGCCGGGTGGAGGACTACGCGCAGACGGCGCCCGCCGAGTGGCGGGCGCGCGGCGGCGTGATGCTGCCGGTGTATCTGCGCGAGGCCATGTGGCTGAGCTTCGGCGCGTCGGAGCCGGCCGCGCTGCAGGTGGGCGTGGGCAAGGTGTGTGCGGTCTCCGGGAAGCCCTGGAGCGCCCGTCTCAGCCGCAGTCCGCAGAACTATGTGGTGCTGCCGCGCCAGCCGTGGCTGGACGGGATCAACTCGGGCAAGGGGACGGTCCGCCAGTTCGTGGCGGTGCCGCTCGGTCTCGGGGCCACCGTCGAGGGTCAGGTCACCGGGGAGGAGGTGTGGGGCGGCATCCAGCTCCAGACCTTCCCTCTCGAGGAAGCGCGCCTCGTCAGGTGGCGGGAGGAGGAGCGGCGCAAGCGGGAGCGGGCCCGCGGGGTCACGGGACTCTACGGGGGCGCTCCGCCGGCCCCGGGTGCCGCACCCGCCGCTCCTGCCATGGCCGCGGCCCCGGGCGGTCCCCCGCGCAGCGCCCCCGCCATGGGTCTGGGCGTCGGCGGTTCGATGCGCCAGGAGGTCTACAAGGACGACTGGCCGGCCGGGAGCTGGGCCGAGGAGCCGGCCGGGCGGGTGTTCGTTCATCTTGTGACGCCCCCGGAGTGGCGCCGCATCACGGGCGAGGCGCCTCCGCCGTCCCCCGTGGACCGCGCGGCGTACACGAAGGCCGGACTGCCGTGGTTCGACTACTACGACAAGGTCGGCGAGGACCTCGCCCCCACGGACCCGCTGGGGCAGGTCAAGCCGGTCGGTGACTGGCTGGGCGATGACCACGAGCCGTGGCAGCAGCCCTCGCCGCACCAGGTGAAGCCACTCGGTGACGCACCCGGCAAGCCGGTCGAGGACGGCGACTGGTAGCCGATGCGTTGCACACAATGCAACGCCCGTTGTCCACCTTGCACTTGGCGGCCGGTACACGCGATGGTGGCTGTCACAGCTGAGGCCACCGACTCCTGGGGTGCGGGCATGGACAAGGGTGCGGAACCAGCGCGGGGTTCGCTCGGCGGCTGGAGCAGACGCCGTTTCCTCGGCGCCGCCACGGCCGCCGCCGCGGTGACGACGATCCCGGCGCCCGCGGCGCCCGGGCAGGCGCCGGCCGAGCCGTGGCAGACTCCGGCCGAAACGCCTTCGCCCCCGAGCCGTCCCTCCGGGGCCCGGCCGCTGTTTCTCGGCACGTACACCTCCGTCGAGGGCGGCGGCCAGGGCATCGGCCTGGCGACGTACGACCGGAAGTGGGGCCGGATCAACGGCACGGGGGCGGTGACGGGCGTCGCCGATCCGTCGTACCTCGCGGTGCATCCCGACGGGCGCACGCTCTACGTCGTAAATGAGCGGCAGGACGGCGGGGTGACTGCCGTGCGCCTGCCCGGATACGAGATCCTCGGCAGCCGCAGCACCGGCGGCGCGGGCCCCTGTCATCTGTCGGTGCACCCGAGCGGGCAGTGGCTGCTCGCCGCCGACTACCTCTCGGGCAGCGTGGCCGTGCATCGCATCGAGCCCACAGGCGCGCTCGGCGAGCGCACCGATCTCGTCACGCACTCCAGTCCGCCGCCCGGGCCGGGCCAGGAAGGGCCGCACGCCCACCAGTTCATCACCAGCCCCGACGGCGGCCATGTCCTCGCCGTGGACCTGGGTACAGACACCGTCTACACCTACCGCCTCGACCCGTCCAAGGGCCCGCTCACCGAGGTCTCCCAGGCACACACACGGCCGGGCGCGGGGCCACGCCACCTCACGTTCCACCCCGGCGGGCGCTTCGCCTATCTGGCGAACGAGGTCGACAACACGGCGGTCGTCTGCGCCTACGACCCGGCGACCGGGCGCCTGACCCCGGGAGAACCGCAGTCCACGGGCACGGACGGGGCAGGAGTTGTCCTGCGCAGTTCGTGGTGACGGCGGACGGATCATTCGCGTATCTGGCCAACCGCGGCCACAACAGCCTGACCCGGTACGCGGTCGGGGCCGGCGGCGCCCGGCTGCTACTGCTGGACACCGTGCCGGCCGGCGGGGACTTCCCGCGTCACATCGCTCTCTCCCCGGACGGCGGGCTGCTGTTCGCGGCGAACCAGCGGTCGGGCACGGTCAGCGTCTTCCGTGTCGACCGCGTCAGCGGTGAGCTCCGGCTCGCGGGCGAGCCGTTCGCCTCACCCGTCGCCGTCTGTGCGCTGCCGTTGTAGCGCACGGGGGCAGGCGGCCCGAGCGGCCTGCGCGAGCAGAACGTGCATGCGTTCGGTCAGCTGCGCCACGTCGTCGGCGGGCTTGTGGAACGTGAGGCGTGCGTCGCCGTGGCTGCGGGCCCGCTCGATGCGCAGCGTCAGCCCGTGGCGGTCGACGGAGAGCGGCCGCACGCGTACGGCACCCTGCAGGCTGTCGGGGTCGACCAGCCGGGTCAGGCGCTCGACGGCGTCCGGGTGGGCGTCGGCGAGGTGGGTGAGCAACCGGGCCTCGGCCGTGGCGAGCGGGTCGGGCTCGGCGACCGCGTACTCGTCGGGATCGACGACGACCACGCCATTGGCCCGGCGCAGCGCCACGCGCGTCGGCCGGAACGCCAGATGCCCCTCCTCGGACACGAACCATCCGGCGAGCCAGAGCCGGGCGCGGATCCGGGACCGTACGGGAACGGGCGCGACGTCGGCGAACTCCAGCACCGCGGACGGCTCTCCGCGCGGTGCGCAGATCGCGGCGGTGCGCAACGCGCTGTCCTCGGGCAGGTGCAGGAGCACCCGGCCGTCCGCGGTGACGGTGTGCGCACCGACGAACTCCTCCCGGCCGCCCTCCGCGGTCACCGCGCAGGACCATGCGGCGGCCAGCACCGAGCGGGCGCGTTCCGCCGCGGCGGGCGCGGCCGTCCAGGTGTGACGGTCACCCATCCCCAACCTCCTTAGGTAAGCCTTGCCTAACTTATCGGAGATCGGGGCGCACGCCAACCAGGCCCGGGTCCTGACGGGCCCCGTCAGGGCGTGATGACTCCCAACAGCGCACGGGCGCACAGGTCGCGCACCTGCTCCCGGGACAGGTCGGCGCCCCTGAGCCACTCCAGACACACGGCCGTGGTGAAGGCCAGCCAGCCGCGGACGGCCATCCCCAGGTCCGGCCGCTCCCGAGAGGCCGGTCCGAACTCGGGATCCACCGCGAGCGCCGCCAGGATCTGCCGCTCCTGCGCCGCCAGCGCCCGCTGGTAGACCTTCCGCACGGCCTGGTCCCCTGCCGCGTCGGCACGATGGAAGGCGCGGAAGCCGTGGGCGTGCTCCTCGACGTAGGACAGAAAGACATCGAGACCGGCGGAGAGCTGCTCGCGCACCGGAACTCCCGGAACGGCCGCGGTCATCCGCAGCATCCGCTCGCTCTCCCGCTCCACCACCGCCGCGAAGAAGTCCCGCTTGGTCGGGAAGTAGTGGTACAGCAGCCCGCGCGAGACACCGGCGATCTCGGCGACCTGCTCGATCCACACGTCGTCGTACGGATTCTCCGAGAACAGCCGCGCCCCGACCGACAGGAGCTGCTCCCTGCGCTCCTCGGTGCTGAGGCGGCGGCGTGTGCGCTCCCCGTGATTCGCGGCCATGGCCGCACTCTACTTGACGCCGGTTCAACAGCGGGACCACACTGAACACGTTATTGAACCCACGTACAACATGCTCGACCTGCCGGTGCATCGAGGGAGATGGCGTCATGGCGGAGACGACGGCGACCGCAATTCCCAGGGGCTTCCGCGGCGCGGAGCTGGGCTGGCCGGAGCTGGACCGCATTCCGCACCCGCCGCACCGGATCCCGCTCGTGGGCGATGTACTCGGCGCCGACCGCCGTCGGCCGGTGCAGGACTCGATGCGCTATGGACGTCTGCTCGGGCCGATCTTCCGGCGGAGGTTCTTCAGCCGGGAGATCGTGTTCGTGGGGGGCGGGCGGCTCGCGGCCGATCTCGCCGACGAGTCGCGGTTCGCCAAGCATGTGGGCCTCGGGGTCGCCAATCTGCGGCCGGTGGCAGGGGACGGGCTGTTCACGGCGTACAACCACGAGCCCAACTGGCAGCTGGCGCACGACGTCCTGGCGCCAGGCTTCAGCCGCGAGGCCATGGCGGGCTACCACCCGATGATGCTGGACGTGGCCGAACGGCTGATGGACCGCTGGGACACGGAGCAGGCGGCGGGCCGCGCCGTCGACGTGCCCGGCGACATGACCAAGCTGACGCTGGAGACGATCGCGCGCACCGGCTTCGGCCATGACTTCGGTTCCTTCGAGCGCTCCCGGCCGCACCCCTTCGTCACCGCGATGGTCGGCACGCTGACGTACGCCCAGCGGCGCAACGTCGTCCCCGGGCCGCTCACTCCCCTGCTGCTGCGCAGCGCCACCCGGCGCAACGAGGCGGACATGGCGTACCTCAACCGCACGGTCGACGAGGTCGTACGGGCCCGGCGCGCCGCCCGCGGCGAGGGCGACCTGCTCGACCGGATGCTGGAGACCGCGCACCCGGTGACCGGGGAGCGGCTCGCGTCCGAGAACGTCCGGCGTCAGGTCATCACGTTCCTGGTCGCCGGGCACGAGACGACCTCGGGCGCGCTCTCCTTCGCCCTGCACTACCTCTCCCGCCACCCCGACGTCGCCGCGCAGGCCCGGGAGGAGGTGGACCGGGTCTGGGCAGACACCGCACGGCCCGGCTACGAGCAGGTCGCCAGACTGCGGTACGTCCGCCGGGTCCTCGACGAGTCCCTGCGTCTGTGGCCGACCGCACCGGCCTTCGCCCGCGAGGCGCGGCACGACACCGTCCTGGACGGCGACCATCCGATGCGCCAGGGCGCCTGGACGCTGGTGCTGACCTCGATGCTGCACCGGGATCCGGAGGTGTGGGGTACGGACGCGGAGCGCTTCGATCCGGACCGGTTCGACGCACAGGCGGTACGGGCCCGGCCCGCGCACACCTTCAAGCCGTTCGGGACGGGGGCGCGGGCCTGCATCGGGCGGCAGTTCGCGCTGCACGAGGCGACGCTGGTCCTGGGCCTGCTGCTGCGCCGCTACGAGCTGCGGCCGGACCCCGGCTACCGGCTGCGGGTGGTGGAGCGGCTCACGCTGATGCCGGAGGGGCTGCGGCTGCACCTCGACCGCCGGGTCGCCGGGCCGCGTACTCCGGAGGCCGGCGCCGAGGCGTTGTCAGAGCTGCGGTGCCCAGTGACCGGGGCGCGTGACTGAGGCCGGGAGCCTGGTACCCGTGCTGCCCCGGGCCGCGTTGATCTGGGGCTGGGTCAGGAAGAAGGCACCGGTCAGATTGGCGTCGGTGAGGTCCGCGTCGCGCAGGTCGGCGCCGATCAGATCCGCACCGCGCAGATCGGCACCCGTGAGGTCGGCGGCTATGAGGTAGGCGCCGCGCAGGCTGGCGCCCCGCAGGTCGGCGCCCTTCAGGCGGGCGCCGATCAAGTCGGCGCCCCGGCGGTCCTTGGCACGGCGGCCGGCCCCCGACCGGACGAGCTCGCTGGCGCGCAGGAGCAGCACATTCACCTCCTGCCGGTGAGCGCCCACGTCCAGCTCCCCCAGTTCTTGGAAAGTCCGAAGGGTGAGCGCCTCGGTCTTCTCCAGCATGCGCCGGAGGTCGGCGTGGACCGGGCGGGCCGCGGGCAGGCTCAGCGCCTCGGTCAAGTACCACAGCAATTCGTGGAGTTGGCGGACGACGGGGAACACGTCGAACATCCGCCGGGCGTGCTCCCGGCCGCCCGACCGCCAGTCCTGTCCGCCGAAGGTGACCTGGGAGACCTTCTGTCCGGCGCCGAAGCAGTCGTAGACCGTGCAGCCGGAGAAGCCGCGCGGCCGCAGCTCGGTGTGGACACCGCAGCGGAAGTCGTCCTGAAGGTTCCGGCACGGTGTGCCGGCGTCCTTGTCGATCGCGAAGTCCGCCGAGCGGGCGAAGGGCAGCGCGACGCAGCACAGGGCGAAGCAGTTGCCGCAGTCGGCGCGCAGGTCGGAGCGGTCGGCGGGGGTGGTGTGCATGACGTCCACCCTAATGACCTGGGGTATCGCCGAGGAAACCCTTATGTCGACGACAGGACCTAGCGGTGCTCGGGGTTCTCGTAGTCGCGGCGGCAGCCGGCGTCCCAGGCGGTGCGCTGGTTGCCGTAGGCCGGGATGCCGCCCAGGTCCTTCAGCGCCCGGGCCAGATGGAGCAGGTTCCAGGTCATGAAGGTGGTGTTGCGGTTGGTGAAGTCGTTCTCCGGACCGCCCGAGCCGGGGTCGAGATAGGACGGTCCGGGGCCCGCCTCGCCGATCCATCCGGCGTCCGCCTGGGGAGGGATGGTGTACCCCAGGTGCTGCAGGCTGTAGAGGACGTTCATGGCACAGTGCTTGACGCCGTCCTCGTTGCCGGTGATCAGGCAGCCGCCGACGCGTCCGTAGTAGGCGTACTGACCGCCCTCGTTGAGCAGGCTGGAGCAGGCATAGAGGCGTTCGATCACCCGCTTCATCACGGAGCTGTTGTCGCCGAGCCAGATGGGTCCGGCCAGCACAAGGATGTCGGCCGCCAGGACCTGCTGGTACAACTCCGGCCAGGCGTCCGTCTCCCAGCCGTGCTCCGTCATGTCGGGCCAGACACCGGTGGCGATGTCGTGGTCGACGGCGCGCAGGACGTCGACGTGAACGCCCTGGCCGCGCATGATGCCGATGCTGCGGTCGATCAGTCCCTCGGTGTTGCTCCGCTCAGGCGACCGCTTGAGGGTGCAGTTGATCACCAGGGCACGCAGGTCGTCGTAGTGGGCGGGCGGTGAGTCGGTGGCGGGCGACGAAGCGGTCACACGGTCCTCCCGGGGAGCCCGCCGCCGTGCCGGTCACGGCGGCGCATCGGCGTCCATCGTGCGGTCCGGTCACGGCTCCCGCCACAGCAGTACATCCGAATGGCGCCGGCGTCGGGATGGAAACGAGCCCTGCAGGCCGTGGCCGAGCGCGGGCGCCGGTCCGACGGGCCCGCCCTCTCACATCCAGTCGTCGGGTCCCGGGTCGCCGCCCGCCGCCACCGTGGCGAGCCGTCCCACATAGTGCGTCCAGCCCTCCTCGTGCGCCGCGCAGGCCTCCGGAGAGGGCAGGCCTCGGTGGACCAGGCGCAGCAGGGTGCCATCGGCGACCTGTTCGAGGGTGATCTCGACGGTGGTCGAGCCGGGTTGCAGGTCCATCCCGCCCTCCGCCCAGCCCCAGGTGAAGACCAGCCTCTTGGGCGGGTCGACCTCGACGAAGTGGCCCTGCGCGACGTTCTCGCCGTTGCCGGTCGTCCGATAGGCGCCCCCGGGCTGGAAGCTGAACTCGCCGTCCTTGCCCATCCAGGACAGCCACTTGTCCCGGTCGGTGAAGAAGGAGAACACCGTCTCGGGCCGGGCGGCGATGAGCCGTTCCACGGTGACCACGTTCGCGTTCAAGGGCTCGCCCCTTCGGAGTCTCCAGGCCGTTCCCGCTCCGCCCGCTCGGCCGCCTCCGCCAGCTCGGCCAGCGTGTCCAGCTTGGCCGCCCACATGGACTGCAGATAGTCGGCGAGCGGGCCCATGGCTTCGCGGTCTGCGCGGTAGAAGCGCTTCTTGCCTTCCTGGCGCAGCGTAACCAGGCCCGAGTCCCTCAGCACCTTGAGGTGCTGGGAGACGGCCCCGAAGGTGACGTCGAACCGCTCGGCGATCTCCCCCGCGGACAACTCCGCATCCCAGACCAGGCGCAGAATCTCGCGCCGTCGGGGTTCTGCCACCGCCCGCACCGCATCCATGAATGTCATTTTAGCCGCTGCTACAGCTTGCTATCGAGGCCGAGTCATTTTAGTGTCTACTAAAGTGAAGCGCAGCGACCTGAGAAGGAGCACACGTCATGGCTGACATTGCGATGCAACTGCACATCGAGGCCGACGCGGACACCGTGTACGAGGCGATCTCCACGGCCGAAGGCATCCACAGCTGGTTCACCACGACCGCCACCGCCGGCCAGGGAGTGGACGGCGTGCACGAGCTGGGCTTCCCGGGTGTGCCGGTGCCGTGGCGACTGCGCGTCACCGAGGCGGAGGCCGGCAAGCTGCTCGTCCTGGCCGGTGAGAACGGTCCCTGGACCGGCACCGTCCAGACCTACGAGGTGCTGCCCCACAGCGAGGGCGGCGTCACCCTGCGCTTCACCCACAGCGGCTTCCCCGCGGTCGACGACGCCTACCGGGACTTCACCTACGGCTGGGCGACGAAGTTCGTCCAGCTCAAGGCCTACGCCGAGACGGGTGAGCCGGCGCCCTTCTTCACGTGCTGACTCCCTGCCGGCATCCGGCCCCATGCCCCATACCGACCCCCGCCGGGCCGACCGGCGCCTCCGAAAGAGACAACCGATGAACACCCAGCACAGCACGCTGCACCCCGCCATCCGGGAATGTGCCGATGCCGTCGCGGCGACGGCCGCCGACATCCGCACCGAGCAGCTCGGCGACCGCACCCCGTGCGAGAAGTTCACCGTCGCCGAACTCCTCGACCACTTGGGAAGGACCCTGTCGTCGTCCTCGCGGGCCGCCCGCAAGGAGCCGCAGACCGACGACGGCGTCACGCCGGCGATCTCACCGGCGGCCGTCGCCGAGTCCGCCGCCCTCGTCGCAGCGGCCTGGGCCGACCCGGCGGCCTACGAGGGAGCCACCGAGTTCGGACCTGGAGAGATGCCCGCCGCCTTCGCGGCCGGGATCACTCTGCAGGAACTCGCCCTGCACGGCTGGGACCTGGCCTGCGCCATCGGCCGGCCGTTCACCCTCGACGAGGAGACCGCACGGGTCACACTGGGCGTCGTCGAGCAGATCGCCGAGCAGGCCCGGGCCACCGGTGCCTATGGCGCGCCCGTGACCGTGTCCGCCGATGCCCCCGCCTTCCACCGTGCGCTCGGCACCAGCGGGAGGAATCCTGAGCGGGGCGACTGAGCGGTTGGCGGCGAAGGAAGTCCCCGGGCGGCAGGATCGAGGAACCGGTATGACGATCGACGAGACGGCAGAGCGCGTGATCAGGCTGCCGCCCGAGCAGGTGGCCGCGTACGCCATGGACTGGCGCCATGATCCCGAGTGGACCCAGGGAATCCGCACGGCGGAGCTCACCCGGGAGGCGGACGAGGGCGGCTTCGGTGTCGGCGCCGAGGTCACCCGCACGGCGCACTTCCTCGGCAAGCGCATCGACTATGTGCTGCGCGTCGCGGCGTACGATCCTCCGGACCTACTGGACATGGTGTCCGTGGCGGGCCCGATGCCCATGCACGTCACGTACACCTTCGCCGCTCACCCCCAGGGCACCCATGCCCGCATCCGGGTCCGGGGCGATGCCGGCCGCTTCTACCGCCTGGCCGCGCCCGTCATGGCGAGAAAGGTCCGCTCGTCCATCGGCAAGGACCTGCGCGACCTGGAGCGCCGGCTGCCGGAGCCGCGGCGGGCCACGCCATCGTGACCAGTGCCCTGTCCGGGAAAGCTCACCTCTGAGTTTCCCGCCCTGTGGGGGTCCTCTCATCCGTACGAAAACAAACTCCGCTACCACGGAAGTACACGTCGTACGACCCTGGAGAGACGTCATGTGCACGCACTGGCCCCCGTGCCCGCCGGCCGACCGTTCCGACCACGATGCGGCGGTCATCGTCTCCGCCCACCCCGAGCAGGGCTGGAATCTGCTCTGCAACGGCACCATCGTCTTCGACGACACCGGCGAACTGCTGCCGGACGGACGGGCGGTGGCTCCGCTGGGGGTGACGGAGCGCACCGCCGTCTGACGCCTGGTCAGTTCTCCAGTGCCGTGAGGTCGAGCCCCTCGAGCCGCTCGGGGTCCGACAGGATGTACATGCCGACGATCCTGCCGCCCGCGACAGTGACGCCCGTGACCGACATCGGCCGGCCCTCGGGCGCCGTGACGACTCCGATCGCACCGTTGACCAGGGCAAGCCGTGCGTACTGCGCGAACTGCCGGAACATGAACGCCGATTCCGCCACCGCCCTGGCGCCGCGCAGTGCCTTGGACGCGGCCATGCCGGTGACCAGGGCGCCGGAGTCGGCCCGCAGCACGACGTCCGGGTCGAGGACGGCGACCAGGGCCTCGAAGTCGCCGCCGCGTGAGGCCGCGAGGAACGCCTCCACCACCTCGCGCTGCCGCCCGAGATCCGGATCGGGCGCCGGACCCGCGCCCTGCACCCGGCGGCGGGCGCGGCTGGCGAGCTGCCGGGTCGCCGCGGACGTGCGCCCGACGACGGGCGCGATGTCGTCGAAGGGCACCGCGAACATGTCGTGCAGCACAAAGGCGAGCCGCTCGGCGGGCTCCAGCGTCTCCAGCACGACGAGGAGGGCGAGCCCCACCGAGTCGGCGAGCAGCACCTCCTGTTCGGGATCGATGCGCTCCAGAGGGCTGACGACCGGGTCGGGGACGAAGGTGTCGGCCATCGGTTCCTCACGCCGCGCGGTACGGGAGCGCAGCATGTCGAGGCAGATCCGGCCGACGACGGTGGTGAGCCAGCCGGCGAGGTTCTTCACCTCGGTCACGTCCGAGCGGCTCAGTCTCAGCCAGGCTTCCTGCACTGCGTCGTCCGCCTCGCTCAGGGAACCGAGCATCCGGTAGGCGACGGCTCTGAGATGCCCGCGATGTTCCTGGAAACGGTGTGCCAGCAGTTCCTCGCCGTCCAGTTTCCCGCCGTCCGGTTTCTCTTCGCCCGGTTCCACGTCGCCCAACTGCCCGTCCTTCATCCATCCCCGTTTCGAAAAGCCGTCTGCGTCGGCACCGGAACCGGAACCGATCCAAGCACGGCCGTCACTCCCTGTTGAAACCGTGACCGGCTAACGGCTGAAAAGCTCGAAAGCCACTGCCGGTTTGCCACCGAACCGCTTGCCCATGGTCTCGGCGTGCGCGGTCAGGAAGGACCGGACGTATGTCTCCGGGTCCTCGTCGGTCAACGCCTCGATGTACGTGCGGTGTTCCAGCAGGGAGCGCACCGCGCGCTCCAGGCCCGGTGCCGCCTCCACGGCGTGGGTGGGCGTCGCGGAACCGGCGACGGCGACCCAGCGGACGCCGTTCCAGGGCTCCAGGCCCTGTGCGGCGAGCTCCGGGAAGATCCACCGGTTGCCGGCGTCCGCGACCGCGTCCAGCGTGGCTCGCCCCACGGCCACATGGTCCGGGGTGTTCCAGGCGACGCCGCCCCAGGTGTCGCGGTGGTTGAGGGTGAGGACCAGTTCGGGTCGGTGGCGGCGGATCGCGGCCGCAATGTCCCGGCGCAGTGCGATGCCGTACTCGATCACGCCGTCCGGGTGGTCGAGGAACTCCACCGTCGACACGCCCACCACCGCCGCGCTCGCCCGCTGCTCCCGCTCGCGCAGGGGCCCGCACTCGGCGGGCTCCAGTGAGTCGATCCCCGCCTCGCCACGGGTCGCGAGGACGTACGCGATGTCGCGACCGCTGTCGGTCCACCCGGCGATCGCCGCCGAGCAGCCGTACTCGAGGTCGTCGGGATGCGCGACGACGGCGAGGGCGCGCCGCCAGTCGTCGGGCATCGGCGTGAGCTGGTCGTTCTGCGGCTCGGTCATATCGGCAGACTAGCCCGTCACCCCCATGGCGGTAGCGGGGTTGAGAGCTGCCGATGTGACGCACCGCCAGGGACGGACGGAGGGGTGCCGTACGCCCCTGCGGAGGACGGCTTCGGAAGCCGGGGTGAAGCCTCCGGTCAGATCTCGTCCCGGGTCAATGCCAGCAGGCGGTCCAGGACGCGTGGGCCGCCCGCGCGAACGCCGTCGTGTTCGAACTCATCCGTGACCCAGGTGCGCAGGCCGCGGATGGTACGGGCTGTCTCCAGGGCGTGGGTGGTGTCGACGTACATGTCGTCGTGGTAGATCGCCGCGGCGACCGGGACCTCGTTGGCGGCGAGGCGGGCGGGGTCGTACAGCCGCGTCCAGTCGGTGCGCTCGGCAAGCAGGTGTGCGGTATCGCGCAGGGAGCGCAGCGCCGGGTCGGTGTCGAACATCCAGGGGTGCACGGACTCCCCCGTGAACAGGACCGGTCCGTCGCCCGTCAGCGTCTTCGCCGCGTCGAACTGCGGGAACTCCGCGCGCACCCGCTCCGCCGACCACGCGGTGGGACGCTCGTCCTGGCCGTAGACGGCCTCGTGGACCAGTGCGTACAGGGGGTGTCCCGCGTACGAGAGCAGACTCTGCACCTCCTCCTGGAAGGCATCGGAGAGCGCGAAGCCCTGCGCGGTGCGGACGAAGGCGTTCTCCAGGAGGAAGTGGAGGCGGTGGCTGCCGTCGCTGCCGCCGAGGAGGATGCCGAGGGACTGGAAGGCCTCGACGGTCAGCCGGTAGCCGCCGTTCAGGACCGGCTCATGCTGCAGCAGGTACTCGGTGATGCGGCGGACGCGTTCGACGTCCTGGGGGTAGCGGGCGTAGTGGGCGGCGACTTTGCGTTCGATGCGCGGGAACGCGGCGCGGTAGACGTCGTCCGCGTGTGCGTCGAGGGAGGGAAGGCCACCGGTGATCAGAGCGGCACGCAGGCCCTCGGGCGCCGTCGACAGGTAGTGCACGGTGCAGAAGCCGCCGAAGCTCTGCCCGAGGACCGTCCACGGGGCCCCGCCGGTGACCTGCGGGCGGATGGCCTCGCAGTCCCGGACGATGGAGTCCGCGCGGAAGCGCGCGAGGTAGTCGGCCTGTTCGCGGGGACCGCCGCGCAGCGGGAGCGTCTGCCGATTGGCGGGCGTGGAGGCGCCGGTGCCGCGCTGGTCGATGAGGAGGACGCGGTACTCCTCGAGGGCCCGGCCGAGCCAGGCCTGCTTACCGACGAAACGATTCGCCCCGAAGCCGGGGCCACCCTGGAGGTACACCAGCCAGGGCAGGTCGTCGCCCGCCTTGTCGGTTGCGACGACCTCCCGTGCGTACAGCTCGATCGTCTCCCCAGACGGGTCGTCGTGGTCGAGGGGCACAGTGAAGCGGCGGTCGGTGAGGACGACACCGGGCTGGCGGTAGCTGAGACTCAAGAGGGCTCCCGAGACGGAGGGATTCCAGGCCGCGTCCCAGTTCAGCACATGGTCGCGGGTCACCGGCGCCCGGGGATCAAGAAACCCGTACTGACCGGCTGATCAGCCGGTTCAGTCGCCGTACGACGGCCCGTCCTGGGGGAGCAACTCAGCGCGCCGCCAGACTGGAGCGGCGGACCACCAGCTCCGGCTGGAGCACGACCCTCCGGTGTTCGTGGCCCCGCGCCCCGGTCTCCTCCTCGGTCTCCTCCAGGAGGAGTTCCGCGGCGAGCGCGCCCATGGTGACGGCGGGCTGCCGTACGGAGGTGAGCGGCACGGCGGCTGCCGCGGCGAACTCGATGTCGTCGTAGCCGACGATGGCGAGGTCCTCGGGGACGCTCACCCCGGCCGCGTACATCGCCTGCAGGACACCCAGCGCGAGCAGGTCGTTGGCGCAGAATGCGGCGGTCGGGCGGTCGGCGAGTCCCAGGAGCCGGGCGCCGGCGTCCCGGCCCGCGGCGACGTCGAGGCGTTCCGTCGGCAGTTCCCTCAGTGCCTCGGGGCCGAGCCCGGCCTCGGCCAGCGCGTTCAGGGCACCGGTACGGCGGTCCCTGACCTGGTTGAGTCCGGGCGGCCCGCTGACGTATGCGATGGAGCGGTGCCCCGCGTCGACCAGATGCCGCACCGCCAGGGCGCCGCCCGCCACGTCGTCGACCGAGACGGAGCACTCGGTGGTGCCCTCGGCGACCCGGTCGACCAGCACAAACGGGATGCCGTGGCGGCGGAACGTCTCGATGTTGCGGCCGGTCGCGTCGGCCGGGGTGAGCAGTACGCCGCGCACCCGCTGCTCGGCGAAGAGCGACAGGTACTCGGCCTCCTCGGCGGCGCTCTGTGCGCTGTTGCAGACCATCACGCCGAGCCCTGCCTCGCGGGCGGCCCGCTCCGCGCCGCGGGCCACGTCCACGAAGAACGGGTTGCCCATGTCGAGGACGAGCAGTCCCATGATCCGGCTCCGCCCGGCCCGCAACTGCCGCGCCGACTCGCTGCGGACGTAGCCCAGCCGGTCGATCGCGGACTGCACACGGGCGCGGGTCTCCGAGGCGACCGTCTCGGGGCGGTTGATGACGTTCGAGACCGTGCCCACGGACACTCCGGCGGCGCGGGCGACGTCCTTGATACCCACCGTATGGGCCATCAGGCGGGGACCTCCATGGAGACAAGGGGCGGCGGGCAGGGCTTCACATTACCGTCACCGCCCGTACGACAGGCCCGGTCAAACGGGCAGTGCGAAGTCGACGACGTGGAGCGCCGAGGGTGTCGTGCCGCTGGACTTCTCCTGGTACATGAACGACAGGACGTTGTCCGCCCGGACCCTCATCTCGTCGATCACGACCTCGCCGAAGGCGTTCAGGCCGCTGCCGTCGTACAGGAGCGTCCAGTCCGTGTGGCCGGAGGACTTCGACGCGCCGGCTATGCGGCCGTACGGAAAGATCGCGTAGGCGTTGTCGTACTTGTCGAGGACCAGCTTGGTGCGCTGGCTGGAGTTCAGGGCGACCGGGATCTCGGTCTTCTGCCAGGTGCCGGAGGAGATCTTGCGGACGTGGAAGGCGCGGCCGTTGGCGGTTCGGTCGGCGACGTAGTCGGTGGTGCACTGGCCGAAGCGGCCGGGGACGTAGCTGATGATCGCGTGCGGCAGGCCGGAGGAGTCGGTGGACTGGCTCTCCTGGTTCATCAGGGAGTGGTCCGGGTTGAGGGAGTCGACGACGAGTCCGCCGTCCGTGACGGCGACGGTGTCGGAGCTGCCCGTGGTGGCGACGAGGGTGCCCGCGTCGTTGCGCCAGGTGCGGCCGCGGTCGGTGGAGTAGACGTAGCCGGTGTCATGGTTGGTGATGCCGCCGCTGTTGCACATCACGGCGGCGTTCTGCTCGCGCCAGCTGAAGAAGGCATGCAGCCGGCCGCCCGCGTCGTAGTCGATGCCGTGCAGATACATGTTGCGGGCCGTGCTGGAGCCGTGCGAGCTGGTGTAGGTGCCCGTCGAGCTGGTCCACTCCCCCAGCGCGGTCCAGGATGAACCGTCGTACTCCGCCAGGGCGTTGCGGCCGTTGCCGGAGATCCCGACGCGGTAGCTCAGCTGCAGCTTGCCCTCGGGCGTCGGGACGAACTGCGGGTAGGTGAACTGCGAGGTGAGGGCGAGTCCGTCGAGGGATGTCTGGATCGAGCCGAAGACGGACGAGGTCCAGGAGGTGGTGCCGGGGTTGTCCAGCACACCGGCGACGGACTTCACATAGAAGTAGCCGTCGCTGTGCGAGTCCATGTTGATGTGCAGACGGCCGTCGATCTTGGAGACGCCCATGGAGATGACGTTGTGCGAGTCGTCGCTCTTGAGCGTGTGGGAGAGGGTGACCGTCGACCATGTGCTCGCGCCGAGCGAGCGGCGGGCGATCACCGCGTTGCGGGTCGAGGTGTACCAGGCCGCGTACTGGTAGCCCTTGTAGGTCAGCAGCCCGTTCTTCTGGAACGAGTTGTTGTTGACCAGGCCGTCGTACGAGACGAAGTAGACGGCTTGGGCGTCGAGCCGGGTGCTGCCGGTCCTGGTGACCGAGGGGCCGGGGTCGGCCGCCCTCGCCGTGCCCGGTGCCGCCACCGCGGCCAGCAGGGCGGTCGCCAGCACACTGCGTCTTCTCATGAGCGGGGCTCCAAAGTCAGGCGAGGTGGAACACTTCGGTGAGGGGCTTCATGGCCTCGTCGGGTCGGGCGCCGTCCAGCGATTCGAAGAACGGCGCCATCTCCGCCTGCCAGCGGGCGTTGACATCGGTCGCTTCCATGCCGGCCAGGGCGGCTTCGAAGTCCTCGGTCTCCAGGTAGCCGACGAGCAGACCGTCGTCGCGCAGGAAGAGGGAGTAGTTGTGCCAGCCGGTGGCCGAGAGTGCATCGAGCATCTCCGGCCACACGGCGGCGTGCCGCTCGCGGTACTCGTCGAGCCGATCCGTACGGACCTTCAACAGGAAGCACACGCGCTGCATCAACAGCCCTCCGGTGACTAGAAGTTGAACTGGTCGATGTTCTTGCTGTCGAAGACGGTCGGCTTGCCGAGGCTGATCACGCCGTCCTTGCCGATGGTGAAGGTTCCCATGTCGCCCGCCTTGAAGGTCTCGCCCTCCTTGCCGGTGATCTGCCCGGACGCCATCGCGACGGCGGTACGGGCGGCCAGCTCGCCGAGCTTGGCCGGGTCCCACAGCTCGAAGCCGTCGACGGTGCCGTTCTTGACGTACTGGCGCATGTCGTTGGGGGTGCCGAGGCCGGTCAGCTTGACCTTGCCCTTGTACTTGGAGCCGGACAGGTACTGCGCCGCGGCCTTGATGCCGACAGTGGTCGGGGAGATGATCCCCTTGAGGTCCGGGTACTGCTGGAGCAGGCCCTGGGTCTGCTGGAAGGACTGCTGGGCGTCGTCGTTGCCGTAGGCGATCTTGACGAGCTTGACGTCCTTGTACTTGGGGTCCTTCAGCTCGTCCTTCATGTAGTCGATCCAGGTGTTCTGGTTCGTCGCGGTCTGCGCGGCGGACAGGATCGCGATCTGGCCCTTGTAGCCGATCTGCTGCGCAAGCAGCTGCACCTCCGTGCGGCCCAGGTCCTCGGCGCTTGCCTGCGAGACGAAGGCGTTGCGGCACTCGGGCTTGGTGTCGGAGTCGTAGGTGACGACCTTGATGCCGTTGCTCATGGCCTGCTTGAGCGCGGTGCACAGGGCGCCCGGGTCCTGGGCGGAGACGGCCATCGCGTTCACCTGCTGCTGGGTGAGCGTGTTGACGTAGCTCACCTGGCCGCTGGTGTCGGTGGCGCTGTTCGGGCCGACCTCCCTGTACTTCGAGCCGAGCTCGGTGAGGGCCTTCTCGCCGCCCTTGTCGGCGGAGGTGAAGTAGGGGTTGTTGACCTGCTTGGGCAGGAAGCCGACGGTCAGGCCCTTCTTGAGGGCGGCGTTCGGGTCGGCCTTGCCGGAGGCGGCGGCCGAGCCGGCGCCGGAGTCCTTGACGTCGTTCTTGGTGGTGCCGCCGCAGGCGGTGGCGGCGAGGGCGAGGGAGGCGACGGCGGCGACAGCCGCGCAGGCACGACGGATCGAAGACTTGCGCATGAGGAAGGTCCTTTACGAGGGTGCGCGGAGTTACGAAGTGGGCGTCGCGGCGGCTCTACGGCCCGCCCTGGCGACGGAGATCTGGCGCGCGACCCGGGGGCCGAGCACGGAGACGACGAGCAGGACGCCGGTGACGACGATCTGCGACTGTGCGGAGACGTTGAGGAGGCTCATCACGTTCTGCAGCGCGCCCAGCAGGAACACCCCGGCGATGGCTCCGCCGAGCGTGCCCTTGCCGCCGTCGAAGTCGATACCGCCGAGCAGTACCGACGCCACGACGGAGAGTTCGAGCCCGGTGGCGTTGTCGTAGCGGGCGCTGGCGTAGTGCAGTGCCCAGAAGACACCGGTGAGCGAGGCCATGAATCCGGTGGCGATGAACAGGGTCAGCTTGGCCCGCTTGACCCGGATGCCCGCGAACCGTGCGGCCTCCTCGCTGGCGCCGACCGCGAACAGAGACCTGCCGAACGGGGTTGCGTGCAGCACGACCACCGCGATCGCGAGCAGCACCAGGAAGGGGAGGAACGCCTGCGGCAGGAAGGTGTTCCCGATGCGTCCGGCCGCGAAGTCCAGGTACTGCGTGGGGAAGTCGGTCACCGCGTCCGAGCCGAGCACGATCTGTGCGATGCCCCGGTAGGCGGCGAGGGTACCGATGGTGACGGCGAGGGACGGCAGTCCGAGACGGGTCACCAGCAGGCCGTTGACCAGCCCGCACACCACTCCGAGGAGCAGACACAGCGGGATGATGGTCTCGATGGCCATGCCGTCGTTCCACAGCTTGCCCATCACGGCACCCGACAGGCCGGCCGTGGAGGCGACGGACAGGTCGATCTCTCCCGCGACGACGAGGAGGGTCATCGGCAGGGCGATCAGCGCGATCGGCAGGGTGTTGCCGATCAGGAACGACAGGTTGAGGGCGTTGCCGAAGCCGTCCACGAAGGAGAACGACAGCAGCAGGATGAGGAGGAGCAGCGCGCCCACGACGGTGTCCCAGCGGATCGCGCGCGTCAACGAGTCAGGCATGGCGGGCGTTCCTCTTCTTCAGGGCCTGGGCCACGCGCAGCGCGACGACGCGGTCGACGGCGATGGCGAGGAGGAGCAGGATGCCGTTGATGGCGAGCACCCAGACGGAGCTGACGCCGAGGGCGGGCAGCACGCTGTTGATGGAGGTCAGCAGCAGCGCGCCGAGGGCCGCGCCGTAGACGCTGCCGGAGCCGCCGGTGAAGACGACGCCACCGACCACGACCGCGCTGACGACGGTGAGTTCGTAGCCGTTGCCGGTACCGGAGTCGACGTTGCCGAACCGGGCGAGGTACAGCGCACCCGCGAGCCCGGCGAGGGCGCCGCAGAAGGTGTACGCGGTCAGGATCCGCTTGCGTACGGGGATACCGGCGAGCCGCGCGGCCTCGGGGTTGGAGCCGAGCGCGTACAGCTCACGTCCGCTGCCGAAGTGCTTGAGGTAGGAGGCGGTCGCGACCAGGACCGCCAGGGCGATGAGGGCCAGCCAGGGGATCGCCGAGACACCGCCCGAGCCGAAGTCGACGAATCCGCCGGGGAGGTCGGCCGCGGTGATCTGGCGCGAGCCGACCCAGATGGAGTCGATGCCGCGGATGATGTACAGCGTGCCGAGGGTGACCACGAGTGCGGGCACCTGGCCGAGGCTGACGAGCAGCCCGTTCAGCAGGCCGAAGCCGATCCCGAGCAGGATCGCGAGGACCAGTGCGACGACCGCGTTTCCGCCGCCGTGCAGATATGTGCCGGCCGCGAAGGCGCTGATGCCGAGGGTCGAGCCGACCGACAGGTCGACGTTCCGGGTGATCACGACCAGTGACTGGCCGGTCGCGACCAGGACCAGGATGGTCGCGTTCAGCAGCAGGTCCTTGATGCCCTGCTCGGAGAGGAACTCGCTGTTGCCCGCCTGGGTGACGGCGATCATCACCAGGAAGACGACCAGGATGGCGAGTTCGCGCATCTTGAAGACGCGGTCGACAAGCCGGGTGCCGCTGGACTTGGGCGCCTCGGCGGCGGGCGCGGGATTGGGCGCGGTCACCGTCATGCGGCGGCCCTCCCGGTGACGATCGGGGTCATTCGGGCAGCCCTCTCGGTGGCTGTCATGCGGCAACCCTCCCGGTGGCGGCGGCCATCACGGTTTCCTCGGTGGCTTCGGAGCGCGGAATCTCGGCGGTGAGCCGGCCCTCGTGCATGACGAGCACGCGGTCGGCCATGCCGAGGATCTCGGGCAGGTCGGAGGAGATCATCAGGACGGCGACCCCGTCGGCGGCCAGCTGGGACAGCAGCCGGTGCACCTCGGCCTTGGTACCGACATCGATGCCACGGGTCGGCTCGTCGACGATCAGCACCTTGGGACCGGTGGCCAGCCACTTGGCGAGGACGACCTTCTGCTGGTTGCCCCCGGACAGGGTGGAAACGGCGTCGGCGATCCGGGCGTACTTCACCTGGAGCCTGACGGCCCAGTCGAGGGAGCGGCTGCGCTCGGCGCCGCGGTCCACGAGCCCGGCCCGGACCGTCGTGCGCAGTCCGGTGAGGCCGATGTTCCGCTCGATGGACATGTCCATCACCAGCCCCTGGGCGCGCCGGTCCTCGGGGACGAGGGCGAGCCCTGCGGCCATGGCGGTGGAGGGTGCGCCGTTGGTCAGCGCCTTGCCGTCCACCTCGACCTCGCCGGCATCCCAGCGGTCGATGCCGAAGACGGCCCGCGCCACCTCCGTACGGCCGGCGCCGACGAGCCCGGCGAGACCGACGATCTCACCGCGCCGCACGTCGAACGACACATCGGTGAAGACGCCCTCACGAGTCAGCCGCCGTACGCTCAGGGCGACCTGCCCGGGTTTCACGTCCTGCTTGGGATAGAGCTCGTCGAGATCGCGTCCGACCATCCGGCGCACAAGATCGTCCTCGGTCATCCCTTCCAGGGGCTCGCTGGAGATCCAGGCGCCGTCGCGCAGGGTGGTCACCCGCCGGCAGATCTGGAAGATCTCCTCCAGCCGGTGGGAGATGAACAGCACGGCCGCGCCCTGCTCGCGCAGCGTGCGGACGACACCGAAGAGCCGGGCCACCTCGCTGCCGGTGAGGGCCGCCGTCGGTTCGTCCATGATCAGGACGCGGGCGTCGAAGGAGAGCGCCTTGGCGATCTCGACGATCTGCTGGTCGGCGATGGACAGGCCGCGCGCAGGACGCTCCGGGTCGAGGTCGACGCCGAGGCGGCGCATCAGGGCCGTGGTGGCCGCGTTGGTGGCCTTGTGGTCGATACGGCCGAGGGCGCGCCGGGGCTGGCGGCCCATGAAGATGTTCTCGGCGATCGACAGGTCGGGGAAGAGGGTCGGTTCCTGGTAGATCACGGCGATACCGGCGTCACGTGCGTCGGCCGGGCCATGGAAGACGGTCGGCTCGCCGTCGAGCAGTACCTGGCCGGCGTCCGGTCGGTGCACCCCGGCGAGCGTCTTGATGAGGGTCGACTTGCCCGCGCCGTTCTCACCGGCGAGGGCGTGCACCTCACCGGGGAACAGCTCCAGGGACACGTCACGCAGAGCGCGTACGGCGCCGAAGGACTTGGAGATGTCCCTGAGCGCCAGCACCGGGGCCGGACCCGTGTCGGACGGGTGGGTCATGGGAGCTCCTCGACGACGCCGGCGGGGCGGCCCTCACCGCGTCGTGAAAGGTTTCAACTTGGTTGCCGGGACGTTAGGCGCGCCAGCCATGTCACGTCAATGGGGTCGCGTCGAAAAAGTTTCGATAGCCAAAGGTCACTGCGGAGTCACGAGGAGCCGGGTGCGACAGAAGGCTTGACACCCTCTGAGGGGGCTCATAGCTTGCCGTCCTGAATCGTTTCATGGAGTTGTTTTCAACTGACGCCACAGGAGCCCCGAAGTGACCGAGCTCGCCGCAGTGAAGGCCGCGCTGAAGACCCAGGCCGTCGAGACGCCGTCATGGGCGTACGGGAACTCGGGCACGCGCTTCAAGGTGTTCGCGCAGCCGGGAGTCCCGCGCAATCCACGCGAGAAACTGGACGACGCCGCGAAGGTGCACGAGTTCACGGGTGCCGCACCGACCGTGGCGCTGCACATTCCGTGGGACAAGGTCGACGACTACGCGGCGCTGGCCAAGCACGCGGAGGAGCGCGGCCTGAAGCTGGGGGCGATCAACTCCAACACCTTCCAGGACGACGACTACAAACTCGGCAGCATCTGCCACCCCGAGGCGGCAGTACGCCGCAAGGCCGTGGACCACCTGCTGGAATGCGTCGACATCATGGACGCGACGGGGTCGAGGGACCTGAAACTGTGGTTCGCCGACGGCACGAACTACCCCGGCCAGGACGACATCCGACAGCGCCAGGACCGGCTCGCCGAGGGACTTGCGGAGGTCTACGAACGGCTCGGCGACGGACAGCGGATGCTCCTTGAATACAAGTTCTTCGAACCCGCCTTCTACACCACCGACGTCCCCGACTGGGGCACCGCATACGCCCACTGCCTCAAACTCGGCCCCAAGGCACAGGTCGTCGTCGACACCGGCCACCACGCCCCCGGGACCAATATCGAGTTCATCGTCGCCACCCTCCTGCGCGAAGGAAAGCTCGGCGGGTTCGACTTCAACTCCCGCTTCTACGCCGACGACGACCTCATGGTCGGAGCAGCGGACCCCTTCCAGCTCTTCCGCATCATGTACGAGGTCGTCCGCGGCGGCGGCCTCGGTCCGGACGTCGCCTTCATGCTCGACCAGTGCCACAACATCGAACCCAAGATCCCGGCGATCATCCGATCGGTGATGAATGTGCAGGAGGCGACGGCGAAGGCGCTGCTCGTCGACCGGGAGGCCCTGGCCGAGGCACAGAGGACCGGTGACGTCCTCGGGGCGAACGCCGTGCTCATGGACGCCTACAACACCGACGTACGACCCCTGCTCGCCCAGGTGCGGGAAGAACTGGGACTCGACCCCGACCCCGTCGCCGCGTACCGCCGCTCCGGCTGGGCCGACACCATCGCCGCCGAGCGCGTCGGCGGACAACAGGCCGGATGGGGCGCCTGAGGTTCCGCGAGGCCGGGGCGCTGCCAGGCCCTGTCGTCAAACTCTCTTCCCCGGTCTTCGGCCCGGGAGGTGCCCCCAGCCCCGCGACGCCATGCACGCTCCCCCAAGCTGTTCGAGCAGGGGACCCCTGCTCGCCGCACCGGGCACAGACCCAAATACATCCAGTACGACGGCCTGTACCCGGCACGCCGGGAGCACGCTCCCCCACTCTCGGCTTCGCTCGGGCGGGAGGGGCCCCACGGCGCCGGAGAGCCCACCCTCCGGGCGGACGGCGGGAGTTTGACGAGGGGACCTGGGGCCGGCTCCGGCCGAGTGTGGCATGCCGCTCGTGGAGTAATCGGCGGTTCGGTCTGTTCGGCCGTGTCACGCTGTGGTCCTGTTTGATCACGGTCGTGTCAGGAGGCCGGGTGAACCGCTCGCGTGAGTGGCTGTATGGGCGGATCCGCCGTGACCGGGCCACCGGGCGCTCGTGATGGCGGGAGGGAAAGAGGGGAAGGAACCGAAGCAGCCGCGCCTTCCTGACCTGAGGTCGCGTCTGCGCTCCGAGCTGGGCCGGATCGACGAGCAGTTGGGCGGCCTGCTCGACGCCATGGAACGGCTTCAGGGCCTGCTGAACGCGGTGGTGGCCATCAGCCGGGAGGTGGAGCTGAATGCGGTGCTGTACCGCATCGTGACCACCGCCATGGACCTGGTCGGCACCCGCTACGGGGCGCTGGGAGTGGTCGACGAGTCCGGCGAGCGCTTGGGGCAGTTCATCGCCGCCGGGCTGTCGGAGCAGCAACGCGCCGACCTGAGCGGGGTCGGCCTGCCCCTCGGTCTGGGTGTCCTCGGGTACCTGATCCGCCACCCCGAGCCCCTGCGGATCGACGACATCTCCGCCCACCCGGCCTCCGTCGGGTTCCCGCCGGGGCATCCGCACCTGCGCACCCTGCTTGGCGTCGCCATCATCGTTCGCGGCGAGATCTACGGTGACCTCTACCTCTCCGAGCGGCTCGACGGACAGCCCTTCGACGTCAACGACGAGAACATCCTTGTCGCCCTGGCCAGCGCCGCCGGGATCGCGATCGACAACGTCCGTCTGTTTGAACGCGTTCGTGCCGGATCCGAGCAGTTCCAGCGGCTTCTGCTACCCACCCTGCCCGATCTGCGGCCTTTCACCGCAGCCGCCATCTACCGGCCCGCCGCCGAGCCCAGCCGGCTCGGCGGGGACTGGTACGACGCCATGCTGCTGCCCGACAACGTGGTGGCGGTCGTCATCGGCGACGTGGTCGGTCACGATCTGGAGGCCGCGGCCGCCATGGCGGCCACCCGCAATATGCTGCGCGCCCTGCTGTTCGAACAGCGCAACCCGCCCGGCGCGGTCCTTTCCCAGCTCGACCGCACCCTGCACGCCATCACCGACAACCCCGTCACCACCACCAGCCTGGCTCGCATCGAACCCGACGGGCCGGCCTGGAGACTGCACTGGAGCAGCGCGGGCCACGTCCCACCGCTGCTGATCACCCCCGAACGACGCGCGGAATTCCTGTTCGCCGAACCCGGGCTACCGCTCGGGGTCGACACCGAGCAGCCCCGCCCCGACCACACTCACCCCCTGCTCCCGGACACCACCGTGGTCTTCTTCACCGATGGACTCGTCGAACACCCCGAGCACCCCATCGACGAGAGTCTGAAAGAGCTGGCAGATCTCGCCATCGCCCATGCCGACCTCCCCCTGGAGGACTTCGTCCAGGCGCTCGCCGACCACCATCCGAGCGACGGTCACGACGACATGGCCATCCTCGCCGTGCGTACGCCGCACAGCTGACCCCGCACTCGACGAGATCATCAGGGTTCCCTCTGCGCGCGACGCCCCCCGTTGCCGCAGGCCCGAGCAGCGGTGACGTGGTGGATCCGTCATGGCCGACGGACGATGGACTACAGAGCGAAGCCGATGGGGAGACCTCCCGATGAGTGTCGCGCGGCATGAAATGCTCCGGCGCGGTGGCGTGACCGCCCTGGAGATCTGCGCCGTCGCCGCGCTGTATTACGTCACCGGCAAACTGGGGCTGCTCCAACAGCTGGTTCGTGGCCAGGTCACCCCGCTGTGGCCGCCCACCGGCATCGCCCTGGCCGGCCTGCTTCTCCTGGGCCCGCAGATCTGGCCCGGCATCGCCCTCGGCGCGTTCCTGATCAATATCTCACTCGGGCCGTCGCTCCCCGCCGTGCTCGTGATCATGGCGGGAAACACGCTCGCGCCCATCTGTGCGTACGTTCTGCTCCGCCGCGCTGGATTCCATATCGAAATGGACCGCATATGGGATGCGCTCGTGCTTGTCTTCCTGGGCGCGTTCGCCGGGACGCTCGTCAGTGCGACGGTGGGCAGCGGCACTTTGCGGCTCGCCGGTGTGCTGTCCTCCGGTGACTTCTGGCCGACGTGGTCGGTCTGGTGGACCGGCGATGCGATGGGCGTCCTGGTGGTCGCACCGGTCCTGTTGGTTCTGCGATCGGCACGGTGGCCGAAGGACGTCCCGCCGTCCCGGTGGGTGGAGGGATCACTGCTCGTGGCGGCCACTGTCTGCGTCGGCTTCCTCGAGACCGGTCGCACACCACTGATCTTTCTCGGCTTCCCGGTCCTCATCTGGGCGGCCTTCCGCTTCCAGCGGGCCGGGGCCGCACCCTGCGCACTTGCCGTGTCGACCTTCGCCATCCTTGCCGCCGCCGAAAAATCGGGCCCGTTCGCAGGTCACGACCTGCTCAGCAACATGATCACTCTGCAGGCGTTCAACGGCTCCGCCGCGCTGACGGCGCTGATGCTCGGGGCGGCCGTCACCGAGCGCAACCAGGCCCAGACGGAGATCGAGCAGGCCTGCAGGCAGCTCTCCGACATGGTGGCGAGGATCGCACCGGGCAGAGGCGGCCGCCCGGTCCGGCCCTACGACGTAAACGACGTAAACGACGTAAACGATGTAGACGTAGACGTAAACGATGTAAACGACGAAGAAGACGACGACGGCGAACGAGGAGAGGACGGCGGACGGTCCCCGGGGCCGCCGTGACCACCTAGGCGTCCTCGCGCAGCGCCCCCTCGATCTGACTCAGCGCCCGGGTCAGCGGTGCGTAGTCCTGAGGGGCCACGGGCTGGACGAAGTAGCGCTCGACGACGCGGGCGTGGACGGCAGAGGCCTGGAGGAACACCGTACGACCGTGCTCCGTGGGTTCCACCAGGACGCTTCTGCGGTCTTCGGGAGACGGAAGCCGGCGGACCAGACCGGCTTGTTCCATGCGGTCGATGAGGCGAGTGGTGCCCCCGCTGGTGAGCGTGAGGTCGTCCGCCAGTTGACGCTGGGAGACCTCCTCGCCGGGCTGTCGGCACAGCCGGATGAGCACCTCCAGCATCGTGTGACTGATCCCGCACTCCCGTCTCAGTTCGGCGTCGATCCGATGTTCGAGGCGGGTGGCGGACTTGATCAGCAGCCCGAAATCACGAACGAGGTTGCTGTTGGCGGCACGGGCTTCTTCGTCGCCCTGCGGGTCGGCGGCACTCACATGACCGAGTTTACTGCCACTTCATCTAATGACTCCTCAACTACTGATAGCTCATTTGCTGAGCAGTCAGCAAAATTCTATGGTGGGCGCAGCACCCCGCCGAGGAGAGGGAGAGATCAGTGGATCTGCGGCACTGGCTCGGCCGAGCCACCGACGCCATACAGGAATGGGCCGACACCTTCGGCCCCTACGAGACGCACCCGTCCCTCCTGGTCGACGACGGCCGCCTGGCCGACGCCTTCGAGGAGTTCACCGGGAGGCTGAAGGACAACTACCCCTTCTTCCACCCGCGCTACGCAGGACAGATGCTCAAGCCGCCGCACCCCGCCGCGGTGGTCGGCTACCTCACCGCCATGCTGATCAACCCCAACAACCACGCCCTGGACGGCGGGCCCGCCACGGCCCGGATGGAACGCGAGGCCGTCGCGCAGCTGGCCGCGATGTTCGGCTACGAAACCCACCTCGGCCACCTCACCACCAGCGGCACGATCGCCAACCTCGAAGCCCTGTTCGTAGCCAGGGAACTCCACCCCGGCCGGGGCATCGCGTACAGCGAGGACGCCCACTACACCCACGGCCGCATGTGTCATGTCCTGGGTCTCGAAGGCCACCCCGTACGCACCGACAGCCGCGGTCGCATCGACCTGGAGGCGCTGGAAGACCTGCTGCGGACGGGACGGGTGGGGACGGTGGTCCTCACGGCTGGCACCACCGGGCTGGGTGCCGTCGACCCCATCCATGAGGCTCTGGCACTTCGGGAAAGCTACGGCGTCCGCATCCACGTGGATGCCGCCTACGGTGGCTTCTTCACCCTGCTGGCGGGCGCCGACGATCCCGCAGGGCTTCCGCCCGGCCCCTGGCGGGCCATCGGGAGTTGCGACTCGGTGGTGGTGGACCCGCACAAGCACGGGCTCCAGCCCTACGGCTGCGGCGCCGTGCTTTTCCGCGATCCCGAAGCAGGACGCTTCTACCTCCACGACTCGCCCTACACGTACTTCACCTCCAGCGAGCTTCACCTCGGGGAGATCAGCCTGGAATGCTCGCGCGCCGGCGCCTCGGCCGCCGCCCTGTGGCTCACCTTCCAGCTGCTCCCGCCGACTCCCGACGGGCTCGGCCGGGTTCTGGCGGCCGGTCGCAGGGCCGCGCTGGAGTGGGCCGACCTGATCATCGCATCGGAGCTCCTGGATCTCTACCAGCAGCCCGAGCTGGACATCGTCACCTACTTCCCGGTCGTCGAACCCGCCTCACTCAGCAGCATCGACACGGCATCCGCGCGCATCCTGGCAGAGGGCATGACCGGCCCGGACCCGGTGTTCCTGAGCACCTTCAGGGCGAGCCGCGAGGCATTCACCGCGCGCCATACCGAGCTCACCGCGGACGCCACGGACGCACGTATCCTGCGCAGCGTCCTGATGAAGCCGGAATCCGAGCACTGCACAGGAGACATACACGCCCGGGTGGAAGGGATCGCCCGAGCCTTCGGCTAGCCGACCACTGCCTGGGTGCCCAGCACGGTGAGCAGGGCGAGGCGTTCGGCGTCCTCGGTGCCGGGCTCGGCCGTGTAGACGATGATGTGCAGATCGGTGCCCGCCACGGTGAGCACATCGCAGTCCAGTGTCAGAGTGCCCACCTGCGGATGATCGACGGTCTTGCGCGCGGCCTCGTGGCGGCCGACGGCGCCGGAGTCCCACAGCTCGGCGAACCGGTCGCTGTTCGCCCGCAGTTCCGTGACCAGGCGCCGCAGCCGCCGGTCGGCCGGGTAGCGGTCGGCGGCCGCGCGCAGGTCGGCGACCAGTGCGGCCTCGACGGCGCGCCGGGACTCCGGTGTGTGCCGGACGCGGCTGCCCTGACCCCGGCCCACCAGTTGGCGCCACACGGCGTTGCGCTCGTTGCCACGCCATCCGGAGGGATCGCCCATCAGCGCCGCGTACGGCGGGTTGGCCACGATCAGCGTCCAGGTTGCGTCGGAGACCGCGACGGGAGTCCCGGTCAGCCTGTCCAGGAGCCGCTGAACGCTCGGCGTGATGTGCGCGGGTACGGTGTCCGGGCCCGCAAGCGCCAGCCCGGCAAGCCGGAACAGATGCGCCCGCTCGGTGCCCGACAACCGCAGGGCGCGGGCCAGGGCCTCGACGACCTGGGCCGACGGATTGGATGCGCGGCCCTGTTCGAGGCGGGTGACGTAGTCGACGGAGATCCCGGCCAGCTGCGCCAGCTCCTCCCGGCGCAGCCCGGGTGCGCGCCGGTGCCCGCCGGCGGGAAGCCCCACGGCCTCCGCCGCAACCCGGTCGCGCCAGCGGCGCACCGCCTTGCCGAATTCCGCCGTCACCATGCCGACCAGTGTGCACGGCCGGCCGTGGGGGTGCCTGGTACCAGCAGTCCCAGGAAGACGGGTCCTCTGGCCGACCGCACGGTCCGGGCGGAAATCTGGAGGCATGACAACAACACTCATCACCGGAGCCAACAAGGGTCTCGGCTTCGAGACCGCCCGCCGTCTCATCGCAGCGGGCCACACCGTCTACATCGGCAGCCGGGACGCCGAACGCGGACGCCGGGCCGCCGGGCAGCTGGGCGCGCGGATGGTTCTCCTCGATGTCACCGACGACGACTCCGTGGAGGCCGCGGCGAAAGGCATCGAGGCCGACGGCGGGCTGGACGTGCTGGTCAACAACGCCGGTATCGAACAGCGGACCCCGGACGGAGGCGTGGTCGGCGCCGCGGAGCTGACCGCCGACATGATGCGGACGGTGTTCGAGACGAACGTCTTCGGCGTGGTGCGCGTCACCCATGCGTTCCTGCCTCTGCTGCAGCGTTCCACCGCGCCGGTCGTGGTCAACGTCAGCAGCGGCCTGGCCTCGCTGGCCCGGGTCTCTGCCGAGGGCACACCGACGTACGCCTACCCCGGGGTCGCCTATCCGGCGTCGAAGACCGCTATCAACATGATCACCGTGCAGTACGCGAAGGCGTTCCCCGGCATGCGTATCAACGCGGTGGAGCCCGGTTACACCGCGACGGACCTGAACCATCACACGGGCACGCAGACCGTCGAGGAGGGCGCCGAGATCATCGTGCGCATGGCGCAGGTGGGCCCCGACGGTCCGACCGGAGGCTACTTCGACGCCGAGGGACGCCTCCCCTGGTGAGAGGAGACGCCCCGGGCACCCGGTGAAGCACCGCTCGCCGTTACTCCGCCTCCTCCTCCGACGCGCCAAAGGGGTGCCGGATCGCGACGGGCGGCCAGGTGGGTGCGGTGTACGGCCGACGGAAGGTGCGCCGGCCCGAGCCGACCTCGAACGGGGCCGCGTCACCGGGGAGTCGGACCTCGGCCCGGGTGTTCGGCGGAACGAGGACATCCACCACGAGCGTGTCGTCCTCGATCCGCCGGCCCGCCTCGGCCCGCCCGTACGCGGTCTGGTGCGCGGCCTTCGCACAGGTGAGGTTGCCGCCGGATACGGGGGCGATCCGCAGCCGGCCCCAGCCGGGTTCCGCGGCTTCGAGGCCGGCCACCGTGCGGTGCAGCCAGTCGGCGACCGCGCGAGCGCGTAGTCGTTGAACGAGGTCCTCTCGCCCGGGTTGGTCGTCCCGTCGGGCAACATCGAGTCCCAGCGCTCCCAGACGGTCGTGGCGCCATTGGTCACCGGGTACGGCCAGGACGGGCAGACCTGTTCGAGGAGCATGCGGTACGCGTGCTGCGGCTCGCCCGCCGCGCACAGGGCGTCGCAGATCAGCGGCGTACCGGCGAATCCGGTGGCGATGCGGAAGCCCGCCTTGCGCACGATGTGGGCCAACCGCTCCGCGGCACCCCGTGGTTGACGCTCAGTCGGGAGCAGCGCGAAGCACAGCCCGAGGGCTTACGCCGTCTGCGTGTCACTGGACATCCGTCCGCAGCAATTGTGAAACGTTTCACGCGCGGTGAGGGGCGATGGTCTCAGCGTCAAGAGGGGCGCCACAAAAGAAGGCCCGCCGCACCCGAAGTGCGTTTCCGCAGGATCGCGGCGACATCTTGACGGGGTTGCCGGTTGCCATTAGGTTCCTGAAACGATTCAGACAGTCCGATCGGCATCGGCGCCGCCCCCCGGAGGAACACAGACATGGCACCCCACCCCGAAGCCGCCGCCCTGCTCGCCCGTTCTCATCGGCTCGGTGCCGACCCCCGGAACACCAACTACGCCGGAGGCAACGCCTCCGCGAAGGGCACCGGCACCGATCCCGTGACCGGCGGCGACATCGAGCTGATGTGGGTCAAGGGGTCCGGCGGCGACCTCGGCACCCTCACGGAGGCCGGGCTGGCGGTGCTGCGGCTGGACCGGCTGCGGGCCCTGAAGGACGTGTACCCGGGCGTCGAGCGCGAGGACGAGATGGTCGCCGCGTTCGACTACTGTCTGCACGGCAAGGGCGGTGCGGCCCCCTCCATCGACACCGCCATGCATGGTCTGGTGGACGCGGCCCATGTCGACCATCTCCACCCGGACTCCGGAATCGCGCTCGCCTGCGCCGCCGACGGCGAGAAGCTGACCGCCGAGTGCTTCGGTGACACGGTGGTGTGGGTACCGTGGCGGCGGCCGGGCTTCCAGCTCGGTCTGGACATCGCGGCCGTCAAGGAGGCCAACCCGCGGGCCATCGGTTGCGTTCTCGGCGGTCATGGCATCACCGCGTGGGGCGAGTCTGCGGACGAGTGCGAGCGCAATTCGCTGCACATCATCCGCACTGCCGAGGCGTTCCTCGCCGAGCGCGGGAAGCCGGAGCCGTTCGGTCCGGCGATCGACGGGTACGAGGCGCTGCCCGAGGCCGAGCGGCGGGAGCGGGCCGCGGCCCTGGCCCCGTACATTCGCGCGATCGCCTCGCAGGACAAGGCGCAGGTCGGCCACTTCACCGACGCCGATGTCGTACTCGACTTCCTCGCCCGTACCGAGCACCCACGGCTGGCCGCGCTCGGCACCTCGTGCCCGGACCACTTCCTGCGGACCAAGGTACGGCCGCTGGTCCTCGACCTGCCGCCGGCCGCGCCCCTAAAGGAGGCGATCGCCCGGCTGAAGGAGCTGCACACCGAGTACCGCGAGGAGTACGCCGCCTACTACGAGCGGCACGCCCTGCCCGACTCCCCCGCGATGCGCGGCGCCGACCCGGCGATCGTGCTCGTCCCGGGTGTCGGGATGTTCTCCTTCGGCAAGGACAAGCAGACCGCCCGGGTGGCCGGCGAGTTCTACGTCAACGCCATCAACGTGATGCGCGGTGCGGAGGCCGTGTCGACATACGCGCCGATCGAGGAGTCGGAGAAGTTCCGCATCGAGTACTGGGCGCTGGAGGAGGCCAAGCTCCAGCGGATGCCGAAGCCCAAGCCGCTCGCCACGCGGGTGGCGCTGGTGACGGGTGCGGGCAGCGGGATCGGGAAGGCGATCGCGCACCGGCTGGTCGCCGAAGGTGCGTGCGTCGTCGTCGCGGACCTGAACGGGGAGAACGCGCAGGCCGTCGCCGAGGAGCACGGCGGTGCGGACAGGGCCGTCGCCGTCACCGTGGACGTCACGTCCGAGGAGCAGATCGCCAAGGCCTTCAAGGCCGCCGTGCTGGCCTTCGGCGGAGTCGACCTGGTGGTCAACAACGCGGGCATCTCCATCTCCAAGCCGCTGCTGGAGACTTCGGCCAGGGACTGGGACCTCCAGCACAACATCATGGCCCGCGGCTCCTTCCTCGTCTCGCGCGAGGCGGCCCGGGTGATGACTGCCCAGGGCCTGGGCGGCGACATCATCTACATCGCCTCCAAGAACGCGGTCTTCGCCGGTCCGAACAACATCGCGTACTCCGCCACCAAGGCCGACCAGGCTCATCAAGTACGGCTGCTGGCCGCCGAGTTGGGCGAGCACGGCATCCGGGTCAACGGTGTCAATCCGGACGGTGTGGTGCGCGGCTCCGGGATCTTCGCGGGCGGCTGGGGCGCGCAGCGGGCGGCGGTGTACGGGGTGGAGGAGGAGAAGCTGGGCGAGTTCTACGCCCAGCGGACCATCCTGAAGCGGGAGGTGCTGCCGGAGCACGTCGCGAACGCCGTGTTCGCCCTGACGGGCGGGGACCTGACCCATACCACCGGACTGCTGGTACCGGTCGACGCGGGTGTGGCGGCCGCGTTCCTGCGATGAGCGCCGCCGTGAAGTCGTACGCCGCGGTCGATCTCGGCGCGTCCAGCGGGCGCGTCATGGTCGGCCGCGTGGGCCCCGGCACCCTGGAGCTCACCGAGGCGCACCGGTTCCCCAACCGGCCCGTGCGCGTCCCCGAGGGACTGCGCTGGGACATCCTCTCCCTGTACGCGGGCGTCCTGGACGGATTGCGCGCGACCGGCGGAGTCGACTCGGTCGGCATCGACAGCTGGGCGGTGGACTACGGTCTCCTGGACGCGGACGGGGTGCTGCTCGGCAACCCGGTCCACTACCGCGACGCCCGCACCGACGGGATCGCGGAGAAGGTGTGGGCGACCGTGCCGGCGGAGGAGCTGTACGCCGGCACGGGGCTGCAGTACGCGCCCTTCAACACGCTGTACCAGCTGACGGCGGCTCGTTCCTCGGCCGGGTTCGCGCAGGCCGAGCGCCTGTTGCTCATCCCGGATCTGCTCGCGTACTGGCTCACGGGCGAGCAGGGCACCGAGCTGACCAACGCGTCGACCACCCAGCTCATCGACCCCCGCACGCGCGACTGGTCGTACGGCATCGCGGGCCGGCTGGGCATCGATCTGAGCCTGTTCGCGCCGCTGCGGCAGCCGGGCGATCCGGCGGGTGCGCTGCGGCCGGAGGTGCTGGAGGCGACCGGGCTGACGGGTCCGGTGCCGGTGACGACCGTCGGCTCGCACGACACGGCGTCCGCGGTGGCCGCCGTCCCGGCCGCAGGTGAGCGGTTCGCGTACATCTGCACCGGCACCTGGTCCCTGGCCGGCCTGGAGCTGGCGGCTCCGGTGCTGACCGAGGCGAGTCGTGCCGCCAACTTCACCAACGAGCTGGGGCTGGACGGCACGGTCCGCTATCTGCGCAACATCATGGGGCTGTGGCTGCTCCAGGAGTGCGTACGGGAATGGGGCGATCCGGACCTGCCGGAGCTGTTGGCGGCGGCGGCCGGCGTACCGGCGCTGCGGTCCGTGGTGGACGCCGGTGACGCGGCGTTTCTGGCACCCGGCCGGATGCCGACGCGCATCGCCGAGGCGTGCCGTGCCTCCGCGCAGCCGGTGCCCGAGTCCCCCGCCGAAGTCACGCGGTGCATCCTCGACTCGCTCGCGCTCGCCCACCGCCGCGCGGTTGCCGATGCCCAGCGGCTCGCCGACCACCCGGTCGACGTCGTGCACATCGTCGGGGGCGGCACCCGCAACGCGCTCCTGTGTCAGCTGACCGCCGACGCCTGCGGGCTGCCGGTGGTGGCCGGTCCGACGGAGGCCGCGGCGCTCGGGAACATCCTCGTCCAGGCCCGCGCCCACGGGCTCGTCGGCGGCCGTGCCGAGATGCGGCAACTGCTCGCCTGCACCCAGCCGTTGACGCGGTACGAGCCGCGGGGCGACACGGGACCCTGGCGCGAGGCCGAATCCCGGCTCGCCACGCCGTGAGCCGGGGTCTCCCCGAGGCAGCCTCGGCCGATTACCCTGCACTCATCCGATGATCGACCACAAGGAGCCGCGATGCGTGTCGCCCTGTTCCTGACCTGTGTCAATGACACAATCTATCCGGACACCGGCCGCGCCGTGGTGAAACTCCTGACCAGGCTGGGCGTCGAGGTCGACTTCCCGATGGCGCAGACCTGTTGCGGGCAGGCGCACTACAACACCGGATACCGTCATGAGGCCGAGCCGCTTGCGGTGAAGTTCTCCGATGTATTCCGGGAGTACGAGGCGATCGTGACGCCGTCCGGGTCGTGTGGGGCGATGGTGCGGGAGCTGTATCCGCGGCTGGGTGAGCGGGCGCGAGCGGAGGGGCGCGGGGACACGCTCGCGGCCACCCTGGCTCCCGTGATCCCGAAGACGTACGAGCTCACGGAGTTCCTGGTGGACGTGCTGGGCGTGACGGACGTGGGCGCGTACTACCCGCACACGGTGACGTACCACCCGACCTGCCACGGGCTGCGCAGCCTCGGCCTCGGCGACCGTCCGACGCGGCTGCTCCGGGCCGTCAAGGGACTGGAGTTGGTCCAGCTGCCGGGTGCCGAGGAGTGCTGCGGCTTCGGCGGCACCTTCGCCCTGAAGAACTCCGATGTCTCGGCGGCCATGGGCGTCGACAAGGTGCGCAACGCCGAGTCGACGGGCGCCGAGGTGCTCTGCGCCGCGGACAACTCCTGTCTGATGCACATCGGCGGGACGATGGCGCGGCTGAGCGTCGGGATGCGGCCGGTGCACATCGCGGAGATCCTGGCGAGCACCGAAGAGGAGCCGCTGGTATGAGCCTCGTCGTCCGGGTGAAGGGGCAGAAGGCATGAGCGGGACGTTCGTCGGGATGCCGGCGTTCCCGAAGGCCGCGCACGAGGCGGTCGGCAACAAGACCCTGCGCGGGAACCTTCGGCACGCCACTCACACCATCCGCGCCAAGCGCGCCAAGGCGGTCGCGGAGGTGTCCGACTGGGCGGCACTGCGGGAGGCGGGCCGGCGGATCAAAGACCATACGCTCCGTCATCTCGACCGCTATCTGGAGCAGTTGGAGGACTCTGTCACGGCGGCGGGCGGCATCGTCCACTGGGCCGCCGACGCCGACGAGGCCAACCGGATCGTCGCCGAACTGGTCAAGGCGACGGGCGAGTCGGAGGTCGTCAAGGTCAAGTCGATGGCCACGCAGGAGATCGGCCTCAACGAGGCGCTGGAGGCGGAGGGCATCCGGGCGTACGAGACCGATCTCGCCGAGCTGATCGTGCAGTTGGGCAAGGATCGGCCCTCCCACATCCTGGTCCCCGCGATCCATCGCAACCGCGGCGAGATCCGCGACATCTTCCGCTCCGAGATGGGCGAGTGGGGCCGCCCGGCTCCCGAGGGGCTCACCGACACGCCCGCCGAACTCGCCGAGGCGGCCCGGCTGCATCTGCGCGAGAAGTTCCTGCGTGCCAAGGTGGGGATCTCCGGCGCGAACTTCATGGTCGCCGAGACGGGCACGCTGGTCGTGGTCGAGTCCGAGGGCAACGGGCGGATGTGCCTCACCCTCCCCGAGACGCTGATCTCGGTCGTCGGCATCGAGAAGATCGTGCCGACCTGGCGGGACCTGGAGGTGTTCCTGCAGACGCTGCCCCGCTCGTCGACCGCCGAGCGGATGAACCCGTACACCAGCATGTGGACGGGCACCACGGACTCCGCGACGGCCGACGGCCCGCGGACCTTCCATCTGGTCCTGCTGGACAACGGCCGCACCGACACGCTCGCCGACCAGGTCGGACGCCAGGCGCTGCGCTGCATCCGCTGCTCGGCGTGTCTCAATGTCTGCCCGGTGTACGAGCGGGCCGGCGGCCACGCGTACGGCTCGGTCTACCCGGGTCCGATCGGCGCCATCCTCAGCCCCCAGCTCCGGGGCACGGGAAGCGAGATCGACGCCTCGCTGCCGTACGCGTCCTCGCTGTGCGGGGCCTGCTACGAGGTGTGCCCGGTCGCCATCGACATCCCCGAGGTGCTGGTGCATCTGCGGGAGCGGGTCGTTCAGGGCGGGCCCGTCACGCGGGCCGGCAACAAGGTGGTCCTGAAGCCGGCCAAGGGCCATGCCGCCGAACGGGCGGCGATGCGGGCGGCACGCTGGGCGTTCAGCCACCCGGGCGCGCTGCGCACGGGTCAGCGGCTGGCGTCACGGTCGCGCCGCTTCCACCCGCGGACGCTGCCGGGCCCTGGCAGGGCGTGGAGCGCGAGCCGGGACCTTCCGCCGGTGCCCGCGGAACCGTTCCGCGACTGGTGGCGGCGTACGCACGGCGCAGGCGAAGGGGACGCGAAGTGAGCAGCAGGGATCTGATCCTGGGGCGGGTGCGGCGCGCCCTGGTGGATGTGCCGAAGGACGACACGCCGTACGAGCACGCCGTTTCCCGGGACTATCTGCGGGAACACGGCGAGCGCACCGTCGAGGAGACGGTGGATCTGCTCGCCGAGAACCTCGCCGACTACCGGGCGATCGTGCACCGCTGCGAGGCCGGGGGGCTGGCGGCGCTGATCGCCGGGCTGCTCGCCGAGCGGGGCGCGACATCGGTGCTCGTGCCGCCGGGCCTGGATCTCGAGTGGCTGGCGGCGGCCGGCGCCGAGCGGGTCCCGGACCGGGCCGAGAGCACGGCGCAGGAGCTGGACCAGGTCGACAGCGTGGTCACGGCGTGCGCGGTGGCCATCGCCGAGACCGGCACCATCGTGCTGGACGGCGGCCCCGATCAGGGCCGCCGTCGTATCACCCTGGTCCCGGACCACCACATCTGCGTCGTACGGGTGCCGGACCAGGTCGTCTCCTCCGTCCCCCAGGCCCTGGAACGCCTCGACCCGGCCCGCCCGGCGACCTGGATCTCCGGGCCTTCGGCGACCAGCGACATCGAGCTGGACCGGGTAGAGGGAGTGCATGGGCCGCGCACCCTGGAGGTGGTGCTGGTGAGCACCCTTTGAGAGGCGCCGTTAACGTGAGGGAATGATCCGGTTCGAGCAGGTCACCAAGCGCTACCCGGACGGGACGACGGCCGTGGACGACCTCTCGTTCGAGGTCGCCGAGGGCGAACTCGTCACGCTCGTCGGACCGTCCGGCTGCGGCAAGACGACCACGATGATGATGGTCAACCGGCTGATCGAGCCGACCTCGGGCCGGATCTTCGTGGGCGGCGAGGACATCGCGACCGCCGACCCGGTGCGGCTGCGGCGCCGGATCGGATATGTGATCCAGCAGGTGGGTCTGTTCCCGCACCGGACCGTCCTGGACAACACGGCGACCGTGCCGTCCCTCGTCGGCTGGAAGAAGGCGAAGGCACGGGCGCGAGCCGCCGAGCTGCTCGATCTGGTGGGCCTGGACCCGAAGAAGTACGGGCCGCGCTACCCCCACCAGTTGTCGGGCGGTCAGCGGCAACGGGTGGGGGTGGCACGGGCGCTGGCTGCGGATCCGCCGGTCCTGCTGATGGACGAGCCGTTCGGAGCTGTCGACCCGGTGGTGCGCGAACAGTTGCAGGACGAGTTCCTGCGGATGCAGGCGGCGGTGCGCAAGACGGTGCTGCTGGTCACGCACGACATCGAGGAAGCGGTGCGGCTCGGCGACCGGATCGCGGTGTACGGGCAGGGGCGCATCGAGCAGTTCGACACGCCGGGGGCGGTGCTGGGCATGCCCGCCACGCCGTACGTCGCCGAGTTCGTGGGCGCGGACCGCGGCCTGAAGCGGCTGTCGGTGACGGGGATCGAGCCGGGCGATCTGGAGCAGCCGCCCATCGCCCGACTCGACGAGCCCGCCGAACGGGCGGCGGCACGGCTGCGTGCGGAGGGCGCGCGCTGGGCGGTGGTACTCGACGCGGAGGGCGATCTGCACGGCTGGGCCGGGGCCGACGTACTGGGCGCGGGCGGCCTGGTCCGCGACCATGCGCACCGGATGAACTCCTGGGTTCCGTTGGGCGCTCCGCTGAAGCAGGCGTTCGGGGTGATGCTGCAGCACGACGCGGGGTGGGTGGCGGTGCTGGACGGGGCGCGCTTTCTCGGGGTGCTGACCCCGGCCAAGCTGCACGAGGCGCTTCGCCGGTCGGTGGACGCGGATGCGCGGGGGGTTTCGCGGGGGCAGGTGTCGTTTCGGTCGGTGGCGGACGTATAGGAGTCACGCCGTGAACAGCGAGAGTCACGCCGTGAACAGCGACGCGATCCGCTTCTACGAGCGCAACGGTTGCGCAGCCCGGTCGGTGACGCTGCGGGCCGCCTTGTAAGAGACACTTGGCGACCCCGGCGTGAGAACCGTCCGGCACGTGCACGCGCAACCGGGGCGGCGGACACTGGGCGGCATGAGCCGAGAATCCGGTACCGAGAGGCGGCCGGTCGGGCGTCGTGTCGTGCTGGTCGGTGCGGTCGGGGTGCTGCTCGGGGCCGGTGGCTGCACAAGCGCCCCGCATCGGCGTGCCCGGCGGGGGGCGGCCGTCGGTACGCCGTCCGCGAGCGCGTCCCGTACGGCCCCGTCCTCGCCCGCCGCAGCTCTCCCCCGCACCACACTCTGGCGCCCCACGTCCGCCGAGATCGACCCGGAGGTGAAGCTGCGCGCCGTTCAGCTCATCGAGGCCATCGGGGCCTGGCCGGCCGGGAAGGGCGGCACGGCCGCAGCGAAGGCCCGGGTGGCGGCCCTCCGGCTGCCCACCGGTCCGGTGGACCAGGCGGGGCCGTTGCTGCCGGACGCCGATGCGGCCGTGCTGCAGGTGGTGGACGCCCAGTACGGCGGGATCCTCGCCGACTCATCGAGCGTGCTCGTGGTGTGCCGGCAGTGGACCCGGCGGGGCGGCCGGGTCGCTGCCGGCGGTACGACGGTCGACGTACGGCTGGTGCGGACCCGGTCCGGATGGACCGTCACCGCCCTGACCCCGGCGCACCCCGGCGCCGCGGTCGCCCCACCGTCGGCAGCCGTACGCAGAGTGCTGGCCGACACCGACATCGCACTGCCGCCCGCGGCCGAGGCCGACCTCCGCAGCGGCCGGGTCCACGACAGCGTCCTGAACGCGATGCTGCGGCTGGCGGAGACGTACCGGATGGATGTGAGTGTGGTCCGCTCGGGGCACCCGCTGAACGTCTTCGGCACGAACCGGCCCAGCGACCATCCACGGGGCCGGGCGTTCGACGTCTGGCGGATCGACGGCCGGGCGGTGGTCGACCCGGCAACGCCACGGACTCTGGTCGAGCGCTTCATGCGTGACGCCGCGGCCGCCGGGTCCTACAACGTCGGCGGGCCCATCCAGCTGTCGGGCGGGGCGACGCCCGGCCAGTTCTTCAGCGACAACACCCACCACGACCACGTGCACATCGGTTTCCTCAGTTGAAACAGCCGACGGCGCGTCACGGACCCCTCACTTCAGCAGACCCTTGTCCTGGAGCCACGTGCGGGCCACGTCCTCCGGCAGCCGCCGCCAGCTGTCCACCTGCCGGTTCATCGACGCCAAGTCCTGGGTGGTGAGGGCGGAGTTGACGGCACCGAGCGCCTTGGCGACGCGCTCGCCGCCCGCGCGGGAGCGGTTGACGACCGGGACCACGTAGTCCGCGTTCTGCAGGTGCTTGTCGTCGGCGAGCAGCACCAGCCCGAACTCGTCGAGGGTCGCGTCCGTCGTGGTGGTCAGCACCATCTGGTCCCGCCCGTCCTGGACGGCCCGCTTGGCCTGGGTGGTGCCGACGCCCTTCGGGTCGACTCCGACGACGTCGATGCCGTACGTCTTCTTCAGACCCGGTTCGCAGTACGGTCGTCGGACGCATTCGTCACCGGCCGCGAGCCGTACCTCAAGGCCCGACCGGCCGAGATCGCTGAGCGTCCTGAGGTGGTGCCGAGCGGCGTACGCCCGCGTCACCGCGAAGGCATTCTGGTCGACCGCCCGCCCGGGGTCGAGCACCGTGAGTCCGCGGGGCGTGGCCGACGTCCGCAAGGCCCTCATGGTGGCGGCGAGGTCGGGGGATCCGACGGGCGCGGCCTCGGGGCCGTTGGTCTTGGCGTTGAGCCAGTCCGCGAAGGTGGCCGCGTACTCGGCGACTACATCGATCTGCCCCGATTCCAGGGCGGGTTCATACAGTTCGCGGTTGGCGACGGTGAGTATGGACGTCTTGTAGCCGACCTGGTTCAGCAGCAGCGCGTACATATGTGCGAGCAGATCGCTCTCGGTGAAGCCGGCCGAGCCGACGGTGAGGTGCTTGCTGTTGCCGGGCGGCGCGGTGACCTGGCCACGGGTCTCCAGGGAGGGGCCGGTGGTACAGGCGGCGGCCAGGAGCAGGGCCCCGATCACCGCGTAGGGTCTCATCGCGCGCCCTTGGTCCCGTGCGGGGTCAGCCGCCCGACTGCCTCGAAGATCCCCTCGACGATCAGCGCGAACACGGCCACCAGGACGGCCCCGGCGACGACCTGCGGCGTACTGGCGAGATTGAAGCCCGCGGTGATGATCCGGCCGAGTCCGCCGCCGCCCGCCAGAGCGGCGATCGTCGCGGTCGCCACGAGTTGTACGGCAGCGATCCGGACCCCGTTCAGGACCATCGGGAACGAAAGGGGCAGTTCCACGTGAAACAGTACCTGTCTGCCGGTCATCCCCATGCCCCGCGCCGCCCCCACCACCGCGCGGTCGACCTCGCGCATGCCGACGTACGCGTTGGTCAGCAGCGGCGGCACCGCGAACAGCACGAGGGCGACGACGGTCGGGCCCTCGCCCCATCTGCCGATCGGGGTGAGCAGCAGGAGCACCAGCACCGCGAAGGTGGGGACGGCGCGGCCGACATTGGAGATGTTGACGGCGATCGCACCGCCCTTGCCGAGGTGGCCGAGGACGAGTGCGACCGGCAGTGCGATCGCGCAGCTGATGACCAGACAGACGACCGTCAAGGCGAGGTGCTGCTCCAGTCGGTGCCGGATGCCGTCGTCGCCCGCCCAGTGCGCGGAGTCGGTGAGCCAGTGCCAGGTGTCGGCGAGGGTGTTCATCCGCGGGTCGTCCTCGTCCAGGGGGTGATCAGCAACTGCACGCCGAGCAGCAGCAGATCGGCCACCACCGCGATCACCACGCACAGCAAGGACGCGGTCAGCACCTGTGCCTTGAAATAGGTGTTCATGCCCGCGTAGATCAGGTTCCCCAACCCGCCGTAGCCGACGATCGCCCCGACTGTGACCAGGGAGACCGCCGAGACGGTCGCGATGCGGAGCCCGGCCATGGCGGCCGGCACGGCGAGCGGGAGTTCGACGGTGAGCAGCAGCCGGATGGGGCCGTATCCCATGCCCCGGGCTGCCTGTCGGGTCTCCTCGGGGACGGCGCGCAGGCCTGCGAGGAGGTTCCGCACGAGCAGCGTGAGCGAGTAGAGGACGAGGCCTGCGACGACCAGGGCCCCGGACAGCCCGTACAGAGGCAGGAGCAGCGAGAACATCGCCAAGGAGGGGATCGTGTAGAGGATCGTGGTGACAGCGAGGACCGGACCGGCCGCCCAGCCCCAGCGGCGCGCCAGTACGGCCAGCGGGACGGCGATGGCGAGGCCGATGAGAACGGAGACCACCGTCAGCTGCAGATGCTGGAGCACCGCGTCGAGGAGGATGTGGCGGCGGGTGCGCAGATACTCACCGCAGATCCACTCGTTGCGCGCGAGGCAGTCGTCCGGGGGCGCGGTCACCTGTCCATTGCACCGGCGGGGCGAGGGGACGCGCTCGTTGTGGTGACCCGTCGGGGTGTCACTGGATACCCCCGGCGATGGGGGTTGCCCACGGTGGCGTCGATGGCCGCGACCCGGTGATCCCTATGTGTGCCCGTCCAGCGCCCGCGCCACCACCCTCAGGTCCGACACCAGCCCGGCGTACGCGGCTTCCCGGTCGTCGGCGCGCAGGATCGCCGACGGGTGCACGGTCGCGACGACGTACTGCTCCTCCTCTGTGCCGGGCAGCAAAATCAGGCTCCCCCGGTCCTTGGTCACCCGGAACGAGTCCCCCAGCAGAGCCTTGGCGGCGGTCGCGCCCAGGGCCACCACGACCTCGGGGCCGACCAGCTCCAGCTCCGCGTGCAGCCAGGGCTCGCACGCACTCACCTCGCGCAGGCTGGGCGCCTTGTGGATGCGCCGTTTGCCGCGTTCGGGGACGGTGAACTTGAAGTGCTTGACGGCGTTGGTCACGTAGGCCGTGCCACGGTCGATACCGGCCTCCGCCAGCGCCTTGTCCAAAAGACGGCCGGCCGGGCCGACGAAGGGCTCGCCCTGCCGGTCCTCCTGGTCGCCGGGCTGCTCTCCCACCAGGACCACCCGCGCCGAGGCGTCGCCCCTGCCGAAGACGGTCTGGGTGGCGTTCTCGTACAGGGGGCACCCGTGGCAGTCCGCGGCGGCACGCCGGTACGCGTCGAGTCCCCCGTCCTCGCGCGGCAGGAACGGCGTTGCGTCGTAGGCGCTCGCCCGGGCGTCGTCCGGACCGCTCATGGCTGCTTCACCTCCGGGCCCCCGCTGCTGTGCCCGCCGGTCCCGGAGTACCCCTTCCCCGGCTCGCACACACCTGGTCGAATGGCGACGATGGAAGAAACGCCCGAGTTCGCCGAATGCCACGCCGCCCCGGAGGGGACGATGACCTCGAAATCCCGTCCGGGAAAGAAAGAGCCGGACGCCACCGCCCCCGAAGCGGAGCGGATCTTCCAGTTGGAGGAGGAGGTCGGCCAGCTCAAGGAGGCGGTCACGTCGCACGCGGTCGTGGACCAGGCGATCGGCATGCTCGTCGCCCTCGGCCATGTGACACCCGACCAGGGGTGGGAGGTGCTCCGGGAGGTCTCCCAGCACGCGAACATCAAGCTGCGCAATGTTGCCGAGCTGATAATCATCTGGGGACGCAACGGACAGTTGCCGAACGATATCCGTGTCCTTCTGGAGGACACGCTCGACCGTTACGGTCCTACGCAGCTTCCGGAGAATCCGCCTTCCCGGTGACATGCCCCGCCTTGCGGAAGATTTCCAACCCATAGACCCTCGATTCACTGCGTTGCCCTGGAGGGCCGGGCGTTTCAAATGCCCTCTCGCGGATAGTCCGGAAGGTGGCGGCGCACTGGCCAAACCGTTCCCGGGAGGGTTCGGCAGTGAGCCCACCGCAACGGCCGTCCGGTCGATGAGCGGGCCGGACGGCCGTATGCCGACCGGGCCCTCGACCGGGGCCGTCGGACCTGTCCGGCATCCCGCCGTATCGGACCTGCCGGGATCACGCCGTATCGGACCGGCTGGGATCACGCGATATGGACCGGCCGGGATCACGCGATATCGGCGAGCGCCTCGTCCCGCACACGCGCGCAGCAGCCGCTGAGCAGACGCGAGACGTGCATCTGCGATATGCCGAGCCGACTCGCGATGCGGCTCTGGGTCATGCCGCAGAAGTAGCGCAGGTAGAGGATGGTCCGCTCACGCTCGGGCAGGGACTCCAGACAGGGCTTGGCGGCCTCGCGGTCGATGATCAGGTCGTAGCCGGAGTCGGACTCGCCCAGGGCGTCCCCCAGCGCGTATCCGTCGTCACTGCCCGCCACCTCCGCGTCCAGGGACAGGGCGGTGAAGCTGTCCATGGCCTCCAGCCCCACGCGGACGTCGTCCTCGCTGAGGTGCGTGTGCTCGGCGATCTCGGCGAGGGTGGGGCCCTGTCCGGGAGCCGCCTGGGCGATCTCCTTGACGGCCGTCCGTACCCGGTTGCGCAGGTCCTGGACCCGGCGGGGCACGTGCAACACCCACATGTGGTCGCGGAAGTGCCGTTTGATCTCACCGGTGATGGTGGGGATCGCATAGCTTTCGAACGCGTGCCCGCGTGCCGGGTCGTAGCGGTCGACCGCCTTGACCAGGCCCAGTGCTGCGACCTGACACAGATCCTCGACCGACTCGCCCCGGCCTCGGTAGCGCCTGGCGATGCGTTCGGACATGGGGAGCCACGACTGGACGATCTCGTCGCGCAGCGCCTGCCGTTCGGGGCCGTCGGACAGACCGCGAAGCCGTGCGAAGGCCTCGCCGGTGTCGGGGGCGTCGTCGTGCGGGTGTTGCTTCGATTTGACCGTGATGCCCATGGTGCTGACAACTCCCTCAGGGGGCCGACCGAACAGTCGCCATGGGAGGGCGCACTCACAGAACACACGGGACACACCCGGGATCTGGTGGGCCAGCTCCCACGGAGGTGTGCCTCCTGTCCGAAGCACTTGACAAGGCCTATTCCCGCCTTCCGTGTCGTCAAACAATTTCATCGACAGGTTGACTCCCGGCAATCGCCCGGATTCAAGAGGTGACCCTGGATTCAAGCAGTGACACCGGATTCAAGCAGTGTCACTGTGCGCGAATGCCGGAAATTCCAGGTTCGTGGTCCGTGGTCCGTGTCCTTGGTCCTTGGCCCTTGGTCCTTGGTCCTTGGTCCTTGGAATTCTCCGGCTCATTTCATCGGGCTCAGCCAGATGGTGGCGAGGGGCGGGAGGGTGAGGCGGATGCCATGCCCCGGACCGGGTTCGGGCCTGACCGGGCCGGGGTTGCGGACGTCGCTGCCGCCGTACCGCGCACTGTCGGTGTTCACGAGTTCGTGCCAGGCGGGGACGTCGTCGGGTACGCCCAGGCGGTAGTCGTGGCGGACGACCGGGGAGAAGTTCGATACGGCCAGCAGGGGCGTGCCCTCCGCGTCGTACCGCAGGAACGCGAAGACGTTGTCGTCGGCCGCGTCGCCGACCACCCACTGGAAGCCGGACGGTTCGGTGTCGCGCTGCCACAGGGCGGGGGTGCGGCCGTAGACCGTGTTCAGGTCGCGGACCAGGTCGCGTACGCCCCGGTGGTCGGACTCCGCGCCGTACGCGGGGTCCAGGAGCCACCAGTCGGGACCGCGCTCCTGTGACCACTCCGCCCCCTGCGCGAACTCCTGGCCCATGAAGAGGAGTTGCTTGCCCGGGTGGGCCCACATGAAGCCCAGGTAGGCGCGGTGGTTGGCGCGCTGCTGCCACCAGTCGCCCGGCATCTTCGACACCAGCGACCGCTTGCCGTGCACCACCTCGTCGTGCGAGATCGGCAGCACGTAGTTCTCGCTGTACGCGTACACCATCGAGAACGTCATCTCGTTGTGGTGGTACTTCCGGTGCACGGGGTCCTTGGTCACATAGACCAGCGAGTCGTGCATCCAGCCCATGTTCCACTTCAGACCGAAGCCCAGGCCGCCCTGATCGGTGGACCGGGTGACCCCGTCCCAGGCCGTCGACTCCTCGGCGATCGTGATCACGCCGGGGCAACGGCGGTAGACCGTGGCGTTCATCTCCTGCAGAAAGGCCACCGCGTCCGGGTTGTCGTTCCCCCCGAGCTCGTTCGGCCTCCACTGACCGGGTTCCCGTGAGTAGTCCAGGTAGAGCATGGAGGCCACCGCGTCCACGCGGAGGCCGTCGATGTGGAACTCCTCGCACCAGTACACGGCGTTGGCGAC